>JADFQF010000258.1 GCA_022561955.1 Chloroflexota bacterium
ACCGCGTACTGTCCCCCGTCATGATCGCCGCTTTCCTGATGTCCTTCGCGACGTTCGTCAACTGGTTCATCCTCCCTTTCTTTGCGTCCGAAATCCTGATGGTGAACGCCAAGACGCTGGGAGTCTTGTTGATGCTCACCCCGGTGCTGGCGGCGCTGTCGGCACCTATAGGAGGTCTGCTGTCCGATAGGATGCCGCCCGCTTATCTGACGACGCTGGCGTTGGTAGTCATCTCGGGGTCCCTGTTCTGGTTCAGCTCTCTCGACTCAGACTCGACGGTGACGGATGTCGCATACCGCATGGCGGCGATAGGCCTCGGCATGGGGCTGTTTCAGGCCGCCAACGCCAACATGATAATGGGGACTGTTGCCTCGGACCGGCTGGGCACGGGGGGCGCGATCATGGCGCTGTCGCGAAGCATGGGGGTGGTCACGAGCGTCGCGATTATGGGCGCGGTATTCGCCGGCCGCCTGGACACGCACGAGTCCGCTTTGGCGCTGCAGGGTATGTTGTCGGGCGAAGCTCAGGGCCTCGCGTTTGTCCTGGCGTTCAGGGACACGTACCTGGTGTCGGGAATTTTAAGCGCCCTGGGGATTTTGGTTTCGTTCGCCTACTGGCCCCGGCTCGTGAAGAGCCGTCCAGCCGCTAGCCGCGAGGCCCGGTCCGCTGACTGACGACGGTTTGGAGCTGCGCACGGTCGGTGATCTCGATGCGCTTTCGTCCCGTGGTCAGCACCCCGCTGCCCTTGAAGCGATCGAGGACTGCCGTAAAGCTCTCGCGGAGACAGCCGACCATCGCGGCCAGGTCCTGGTGGGAGTAGCCCTCGACAACATTGTCGTCGCCGTCGGACAGACGCAACAAGAGGTCTGCGACCCTTCCGGTGACGTCGCTGAAGGCCATCTGCTCGAGGCTGTTGCGGGTCTCCTGGAGTCGATTCGCCAGGACCTCGATCACCCTCAAGGCCACCTGTGGGTGCTGGACCATGAGGGATTCGACGTCGTGGCGGCTGAGGGCGCAGATTACGCTGTCCTCCAGTGCGATGGCGCGGGTGCCGACTAGTCTCTGTCCGATGAGCGACATCTCACCGAAGATGGTGCCCTGCTCCACTATGACCAGCGTGAGCCTCTTACCCTCGGGCGACAGGCGATACAGCTCGACCTTGCCCGACTTCAGGAGGAACAGGACCTCCGGGCCGTCGGAGCCATAGAATATGGTCCCCTTCTTGGCCGTGTGGATTGGTATCTCGGACATCAGCGCTTCGAGCTCCTGTTCCGGGAGGTCCTGAAGTATGTTCATGGCGCCGAGAAGCTCGAGCTTTTCGGGCTCATCCATGGGACCTATTTCCTCGGCTCGCGAGGACTCGCTCCCGCCGCCTTTGAGCCGCTGCCACATGCCTCACACCTCCGGTTCGAGCCTGTCCAGCCAGGCTTGAAGCTCCAGGGGGCTGGGATTGCCGAAAAATATCGGCTTGCTGTCGTAGACGCAGGCGGGCACGGCGAACACCAGCCCCGCGCCTGCGGTGGGATTGATCGCCAGGTCTATGATCTCGACTATGAGTCGCGGCTTCATCTTCCTCACCATGGCTGCCGGCTCCAGAGCTCGCCTGCATCCCGCACAGCCCTTGGAAATGAATATCTTCAGTACTCCTAGGGCGGCTCCCATCGCGAATCCCCCTTGTAGCCTCTGCTCCCCTCGGTCGCCTCTAGGTATTGACGGACCATGAGCGCTGCGGTGGCCCCTTCGCCTGCCGCGCCGACAACCTGCTTCGTGCTGCCTGCGCGCGCATCACCGGCCGCGAAGACGCCCTCTACGTTGATTTCGAGCGTTCCAATAGTTTTGATGAATCCCCAGTCGTCTAGATTTATTGTTCCATTGAGGAAGCCTGTATTCGGGTCGAGGCCTATGAACACGAAAACGGCGCCGGGATGCAACGCCATCTGATGGGGTTGATTTCCGAAGCAGTTAGGCCTGCGACCGCGAGTTATGTAAGCAAGACTACAGAACTATTTGAACGGCGCTCACATCCTAACTAGGTGAAGGCCCCAACAGGTGCCGGACACCACTGAAATGCAAAGGAGGAGACCGTGTGAAGAAGCAGAGATTGGAATGCGGTGTATTGAGAACCTCGGATGGAAAGGAGGGAGACCATGAGTAGCATACCCAGCAACGAAGAGCTGAGGGCCCAGGCGTCCACCTCTTCGAGCGTCATCAAGGTTGCCGGAGTTTTATGGTTCGCGGCGTTCATGATCGTAATGATCGCGTCGATCGCCTTCATCGCCGCCGCTTCGACGACCGGCGATTACTACGCCAACAGCAAGGCGGTCCGCGATGCAGCCGAGGCCGGCAGCGCCGTGCTTTCCCAGCTTGGCAGCATTACGGCCGTAACAGACTGGGCCTTGCCGTTTGCCTTCGTCGGGATCGCGACGTTCATAGCAGGCTTTGGCGTTGCCTTCGTCAATATCCTGCGGAACGTAAGGCTGCGGGGCAACACCATGGCGGCGCTGCTGCCCGAGCTAAGGGCGCAAAAGAGCCGGGGCTAACGCATACGAATATGTCAGAAACGATTTTTATAAGATTAAGAAGGGAGAACATGTAATGGCAACCAGAGCGATAAGCAACGACATCGTCTTCTCGACTTCGCAGCTTCCGGTTGAGGTCACCGGCATGCAGTCGATGGCGAGCAAGATGTGGGCGCCGATGCTCATCATGGGGTTCATGATTGTAGTCGTGGCCTTCATCATCGGCATAGTCAACTCGGGAATAGCGAGTAGCTACTTCGAATTCTCGAAGCTGGCGAGGGAGGCGGCAACCACGGGACAGAACCTGGCGACCCAGAAGGCCTGGCTGGAGTCCGTCAAGATCTGGCTACCCGCCTTCAAGTTCCTTGGCATCGGCATGCTCCTGGGCGGCGTCACTTTCCTGTTGGCGACCATCCTTGGCGCACTCAGGACCGGCGGCGGAAGGGTGCAAGAGGCCCTGGGCGCCGAGGTAAGGATAATCGAGCCCCCGATGACGGCGAAGATCTTCCCGATGTTGATGATGATGGGTATGATGATTCTGATCGCGGCGCTGACCGTCTCTATAGTGACTTCAACCCTATCGTACAGCTACTGGAACCACTCTATAGCCGCCCAGCTAAATCCTGCACTCGAAGGAAGCGGCCTACTGGCCAACCTGGGCACCATCAACGCCGTAAAGCTCTGGCTGGAGCCGCTGAAGTTCGTTGGGATGGCTTCCCTTTTCACCGGCATTGGCCTGGCACTGGCGACGATCGTCCGCGTTCTTCGCTGGCAGTCCAGCCGGCTCTGGGAGCTCCTCTCCTAGGCAAGAAAAGTTTCGAGGCGCACGGAAGGGGCTGGTCCTAAGGGGCCGGCCCTTCCTGCTTTAGGCCTAATCGCTTATCTGATTTACTTCCGGCGATGCTCCGGAATACGCGAAATCGAAGCCCTGTAATTGATTGACGCTTTTCCTGAAATTGTCCCAATATGTATGGGCCATTGCTAATTCCACGCGTGGCCAAGACTGTAAACATGGTGAACCAGCATTGCACTTCAACCAGAAAAATG
>JADFQF010000259.1 GCA_022561955.1 Chloroflexota bacterium
CTCCATGGCCTCTGTCCGAGTGCTGTGGAGGGTCGCGACGAGGTCCGCGCCGTCGTCCATGGTGATGTTCGGCTTGAAGTCCAGCACCGCGTTCAGGTGGCGGTAGTAAGTATCGTTGTCCTCGCCCTTGATGGCGAAGGTAGGTATGCCGTATTCGCTTACCAGGGCCGCCGCTACATCGTCCTGCGTGCTAAGAGGGTTGCTGGCGCAGATCTGAACGTCGGCGCCGCCGTCCTTTAGCGCCAGCATCAGATTCGCCGTCTCCGACGTGACGTGCAAGCAGGCCGCAATCTTGACGCCGTTCAAGGGCTTATCTTTCGAAAAACGCTCGCGTATCTGACGAAGTACCTGCATCTCTCGAGCGGCCCAGATAATTCGGCGAACGCCCTCATGGGCCAATGCGAGGTCCTTTACGTCTCCCTTTTCCGTGCTCGTGGTCAACTTCTCCTCCTAGTTATATGCTGGCCCTCCGAGCCGCCCAAGACGGACCGCCGGTCGATGAATATGAAATATCTACTTCCGGTTATTTCGCCAGGGGAGCGATTCCCCATCCTTCAAGGCCTCAAAACGAGACAGGTCCGCGAAGGCCCCGAACCTCTCCTCGATCTCTTCGTGGCTGAGAGAGCCGATGCGGTCGGCGCTGAAGCTTTCGACCGCAAAGGAGCCCATGACCGAGCCGAGCACCGCCGCCCTGCGCATTCCTTCGGGTCCCGTATCGCCGGTTGATGCCAGGTAGCCCATGAAGCCTCCCGCAAAGCAATCGCCCGCGCCCGTTGGGTCCACTACCGCCTCGAGCGGAAACGCGGGCGCTGCGAATATGGAGCCGCCGCTGAAGACGAGCACCCCGTGCTCACCCCGCTTGACTACGACGGTGGAGGGGCCCATGGCACTTATGCGCTTTGCGGCCTTGACCACATTGACCTCACCCCCGAAAGTGCGGGCCTCGCCCTCGTCCATGAAGACCACGTCCACCCGCTCCACGATCTTCCTGAGCGACTCCTGGTTGCCGTCTATCCAGAAGTTCATGGTGTCCAGGGCAACGACCTTGGGTCTGGACTTCATCTGATTGAGAACGTCGAGCTGAAGACTTGGTTCGATGTTCGCCAGAAAAAGGTAGGGCGACTCCCTGTGCTTGGCCTCTAGCTTTGGCGAGAAATCCGCGAAGACGTTCAGCTGCGTATCCAGGGTCTCACGGGTATTCAGGTCCTCGGTACCGTAGACACCAGACCAGCGGAAGGTCTTTCCGTGACGGCGCTCCAGGCCGGATACGTCCACATCATGCGATTTCAGCAAGTCGATGTGCTCGTCCCGGAAGTCGTCGCCGACCACGGCCACGAGGCTCACCGGCGTGAAGTAGCTGCTCGATATGGAAAAGTACATCGCCGAGCCGCCCAGGGCGTCTCCCCTGCTGCCCGCAGACGTGCTGACGGAGTCATATGCGACCGAGCCAACGACCAAAACGCTCATATCTCTGCTAGCTGCTCCGTAGCTGGATTGGGACCGACAAGATACGTACTGAATCCTATTCGGATATTAAATAGGTATTCAGTTTCTACATATCCGAACCGTAGCTGGTCGGCTTTCCTTTATCGATCCACGCCTGTGTGCCCTCCTCGATGTTGAAGAGCTTGTCTTGCTCGTAACCCATTGCCGCCGCCATCTCCGCGGCCAGCCCGCTGCGGACCCCCTGTGCGCACACGAAGAGGAGCTTCTTGTCCTTCGGCAGCTCGTCGATCCTGGCAAGCAGATCATCCACTGTAATAAAGAGGGCTTCCTTTATATGGCCGTCTATATACTCGTCGGGACGACGGACGTCCACGAAGACGACATCATCGTCTCCATACATGTCCGCCGCCTCTTCGACGCTTAGGCGGTAGTAGGGTTCGCCCTGCTCTTGCCTGGGCATGGCCACACCTCCATGAATTTCAGTCTAGATATTTACCGACCAGGGGAGAGAGCTTTTCCTTTGCCTCCCTTGGAATCAACTCTCGACTAGTGATGATAGCATCCTTCAACGCCGAGCCGCACGCGCAGTTACGGTCCGAAGGCAGCCTGTTCGCCAACGACGCGATGACAGATTTGGATGTCTCCACGTTCTTCATCAGATTCGCGATGACCAGCTCCACGGAAACATCCGCTTCAGACTGGTGCCAGACATCGTAGTCGGTCACCAGCGCCATTATCGCGTAGCATATCTCGGCCTCTCTCGCCAGCTTTGCCTCGGGCAGAGCAGTCATGCCTATTACGCTCGCGCCCCAGGAGCGATAGAGCTCCGACTCCGCCCTGGTCGAGAACTGAGGACCCTCAATGACGACGTAGGTCCCACCAGCGCGAGCATGTTCGCCGTGCTCAGCGGCCGCCGCCATCAGGTGCTCGCTCAACTCCGCGCAGAAGGGCTCCGCAAGACCCACGTGCACGACCAGCCCGTCGCCAAAAAATGTGCCGGCGCGACTCTTTGTACGGTCGATAATCTGGTCGGGCACCGCGATGTCCAGGGGCCTGATCTCCTCTTTCAAGCTGCCGACCGCGCTGATGGATACGATGCGCTCCACCCCCAGCGTCTTGAGAGCGAAAATGTTCGCTCTCACCGGAAGCTCCGTGGGGGAGATACGGTGGCCCCTGCCGTGCCTGGGCAAAAACGCCACGTCTGTTTCGCCAATTTTGCCCAGTACGATATCGTCGCTGGGAGGGCCGAAGGGCGTGTCGATGGTGACCTCACGCCGGTCCTCTAGCCCGTCGATGTCGTAGAGCCCTGACCCGCCGATGAAGGCGAGGGTTGCCTCAGCCAAGGTCCCCCTCCGTCGCCTTCTTCAGCGAGATGGTGTACGGGCTTAGCGCAACGCCGTTCTCGGTCACGATGCCCGTCACCAGCTCGTGAGGCGTAACGTCGAATGCGGTGTTCAGCACACCGATGCCCTCGGGTACGATGCGCCTTCCGTTTATGTGCGTTACCTCCTCGGCCGGGCGCTCCTCGATCGGTATGTCGTCCCCCGACGGCAGGCTCAGGTCAATCGTGCTCGTCGGAGCAGCCACGTAAAAGGGAATGTCGTGCTCCTTCGCAAGCACCGCCAACGAGTAGGTCCCGATCTTGTTGGCCACGTCGCCGTTGGCGGCTATCCTGTCCGCTCCCAGTATGACCGCATGGACCTTGCCGCGACGCATGAGCTGACCCGCCGCAGAATCGGGTATCAAGGTGGCGTCTATCCGGGCCCTGACCAGCTCCCACGCCGTCAGCCTCGCTCCCTGCATGAATGGCCGCGTCTCTGTGGCATAGACGTGCGCGATGCGCCCCTGAGACCACGCGGTCCGGATAACACCGAGGGCGGTGCCGAAGCCCCCCGTCGCGAGGGCTCCGGTATTGCAGTGCGTTAGAATGCTCCCGCCTTCCGGCAGAAGCACGGCGCCGAACTCGCCCATGCGGAGGTTAGCCGCCTCGTCCTCGTCCTGAATGTTTTTTGCTTCTACAACAAGTTTCGCCACGATTTCAGAGTCAGCTCCCAGGCTTGCCGCAAAAGCCAGCATGCGGTCGACGGCCCAGGCCAGGTTCACGGCGGTAGG
>JADFQF010000260.1 GCA_022561955.1 Chloroflexota bacterium
GGTGTTGCCGGGCGACAAGGCGGATCAGATAAAGTCGATTCAGGCCCAGGGCAAGACGGTCGCCATGGTCGGCGACGGGATAAACGACGCCCCGGCCCTGGTGCAGGCCGACATCGGCATCGCCATCGGCTCGGGCACCGACGTCGCCATGGAGGCGGCCGACATTACGTTGATACGCGCGGACCTCCACGGCGTGGCGACCGCGATAAAGCTCAGCAAGGCGACGATGCGGATTATCAGGCAGAACCTCTTTTGGGCCTTCGCCTACAACGTCGCGCTCGTCCCGATTGCGGCCGGCGTCTTGTACCTGCTTTTCTCGGACGGTGACGTGCCGGGCGTACTGCGGCCCGTGCTTGGTGAGTTCGGCTTCCTGAATCCGATACTCGCCGCCGTGGCCATGGCCGTGAGCTCGGTGACCGTGGTGACCAATTCGCTGAGGCTTCGAAGATTCAAATCTACCGCGACTTAGTTTTAGACGAACTATGAGGAGGGTGACGACATGCGCATACCGTTTCTGAGCAAGGGTGGCGACAAGATGGCGACAGACCCCGTCTGCAACATGGATGTCGACACCAAGAAGCCAAACGGCGGCACGTTCGACCACAAGGGTGAGACGTACTACTTCTGCGGGCCGGGCTGCAATCGGGCCTTCGAAAAGGAGCCCGAGGCGTACCTCTCAGGCGAGAAGAAGATGGAGATGTAGTTTTCCATTCCAGAAAGTTAAGAAGGAACGGGATTCACGTGTTCCCCCGGTAGGTATCAACAGTCCGTCTTGGACGTAGTAGAATGTTACAGGACGGTAGTCATATGGCTGTCAAAGGGAAAATGTTCAAGCCGTCTGATAGCCGTTAGTCCTTGCATTGACCAACTACGTGCCGAAGTGGCGGAATGGTAGACGCGGCGGTCTCAAAAACCGTTGTCCTCACGGACGTGTCGGTTCGACTCCGACCTTCGGCACTTCTTCCACGATCAATACGGGAGTCGCCACATCTCGCAGGCCGATTGACTGCGAGTGCTTCCCCTCCCAACCATGGCCTACCAACACACCCCGCAGCCTCCAGATACCGCGACGGCTCTATGGCGGACTACACTCAGATCGCGATCTAGGTCTTGTTCCGCGAGACTGCCGCAGCCTTCAGGTAGCGACCTGCTCTTCAACCAGAATTCTCGTCGGCTTGCCGTCGACGCTCTCCTGATTTTTCTCTCCCCAAAACTGGGATATTCCTTCGTAGCCCTTCTTATCGGCCCATTGCGTTAGCTGGTCTCTCTGCTCATTGAAATCGAAATATGGGACGGCCATTCCGCAGGAGCTTTGAACCAGGTCGATTTCGAGGTCGTATATCTGCCGGCTGCCGGTCATGGTTGGGAACATGGATATGTACTCGTTCCACTCCGGGTCCCTGGGGTGATAGGCCTTGGCGCTGCCAAACAGCCGGAGTATCATCGGGGGCCCTTCGAAGGCGCAGAACATGAGGGTCATTCGGTCGTTTTCGACGAGGTGCGCCGCCGTCTCGTTGCCGCTGCCGGTTAGATTTAGCCACACGATCCTGTTTCGCCCTAGAATTCGGAGCGAGTCCATTCCCTTGGGCGACACATTCACTCGCCCGTCGGCCGCCGCAGTGCCAACGAAGAACATATGCTGGCGCTCTATGAAATCCGTGAATACGTCGTTCAGTTCTTCAAATCTCTTCGCCATTTGTGTCTGCCTCCTTGAGTCGAAAACATAGATTTCTCTCATTCGGTGGACGAAATTGCATTGCTCGACGAATGTCCAAATGGAATTGGCCCAAGATTAACAATGTTGTAAATAATAGTCAATTTACATCCATTGCATGAATATGTTCGCATGTTCTGCGGGGGCTGGATTTCCAAGACCAGCGCAGCGGAGAAGAATAGACAGATGCATCGCTGCCCCAATGCGTAGAGTCGAGGGACGGTAGTGGCGATTGAATACTACGGGCAGGTGTCCGCTGAATGGGTGGCGCCGACCAGGGATATGCAGTCGTTGTCTTAGCGGCGTAACCCCGGCCGGCTTTAGGAGAAGTAAGACGCGTCCTGTCTTCTAAGAATACGATGCTGTCTGAAACGACAACGATTCAAAATGCACCTGAACACCGCGTGCGCAACGGCTCACCAGACCTCGCCGACCCTGCCTCTCTTCGGAAGGCCCTTGCTTTCCCAATAGCCCTTGGGGAAATCGCCCAATAGCTCGATCTGGGTCACCCACTTGGCCCATTTGTACCCGTACGCGCCGGGGGCGACGAGCCGCAGGGGATGGCCAAAGCGATCGATTCGCATTTCGTTCAGCTCATAGGCCAGGAATGCATCGTGTTCCAGCAGGTCTGCGATTAGGTGCGTAGTAAAGTAGCCGTCGGCGCACCGAAATGCTGCCGCCACGGCATTTTTGGACACCTGAGCGGCCTCGAACAGCGTGGCAAGGGCCACGCCCTTCATCGTTGCGTTGTTGCGGAAGCCGCCCACGCAGTCCATTCGCACGGGACGCTCGACGGCTGCCATGCCCTCGAGCTCTGCCAGGGACAGGCGCTGCGGACTATCGACCAGGCCCGTGATCTCCAGCGAGTAGTCGTCAATGTCTATATCAGGCACACCCCAGAACGAAAGATTGCCCAGGTCCTCCATGGGAGTCGGATCGTTTTTGCCGTCCACCCGGGCCAGCTTCTTGAGAATGAGGACCCAGATCAGTAGCCAGGCCGTTAGCGGCTTGCGTATGGGGTAGGGGAAGGCCACCCAGGCGTAATACATGATCTTGAGGACGGTCGGATGGTTGGAGATGTGGCGAAGTTTCGTCATGAGTCCTGAATCTTTCTGATGGCTAGGGCTTGAGGGTCATAGCCACCCGAATTGGATTGGGGGCCGCGGTGGCGAGGTTGACGCTGAAGACGTAGTCGCCGTCTGTCAGCTCGACGCCGTCTCCGAGTGTACCAGTATAGCTAAGGGCAGGACCGCCCGGAAATATGTCCGGTCAGGTGAAGCCGCCGGAGTCCGCTTCCGGTCGCAGCGTGCCGTCGCGATGAAGGTATAGCCTCAAAGGGCCGCCTCTAGTCGGCAGCTCAACGTAGTTGTCGATGGCCCTGTCGAAATTTATCGTAGCGCGGGTCTGCAGGGAGCCGGAAGGCTGACTCAGGTTCTGAAGGCTAAACTCGATGTTCGCCACGGCAACGTCGATCGATGGGGCCTCCAAGGGCAATGCCCTCGTGACCTGCGTTCGGAATCCGCTATGAGTGAAGGTGACCTCTCCAACGATGACTTCTTTCGAAGGTAAGACGCCCTTGGCGGAAGCAGACGGAGATGTGCGGGAGAAACTTTGCGCCGAGTCAATCGAGACCGGGGCTGAAACGCCGGAGGAGCCGTCGCCGCACGCCACGGCGAACAGCATCATGCCCAGCGCGAGGTACGAGAAACCGGCTACGGATATCCTCGTTGGTATTGGACGCCTCCCCAAAAATAATGACATCGTCGTGGAATTTAGATGTCCTGACCGAGGAAGGCGATTCCGAACTAGCGAGAGCTTCGGTTGTGCTTGTAAATCTG
>JADFQF010000261.1 GCA_022561955.1 Chloroflexota bacterium
AGCTCGTTCCAGGCCGTGCCGGCATCGTCACTGGTAACTCTTACCCTGTTATCCCGAAGCTGGCTGTCGAACAGCCTGTCCAGATCGACGCCCCATGATTCAAAGAGCTCGGCCGGCTTCGACTCCAGGTCGTTGGTCGATAGAGCTATCCCGAGCCATTTTCTGTATATCTCAACGTAGTCGTCCGTGGCGTTGTCGAAATCGTCCTCGCTATCCTCGATTGCGGTAGGCCAGGTTATGCGGGCGAGCGCCAGGTCCCTCTCTGCGTTTCCCAGGGCTGTCACCGCGAATGTGACGACGTCGCGAGCGTCATTCAAGAACTCGGACGTGAATCCGTCCTCCGCTCCGTCGAAGTCATCCCGGGCGTCGTCGAGCTCGACCAGGGCCAGCGCGACTTTTCGCTGCGCTCTCGCGAACTCGATGGACTCCGGGTCGAGGAGGTCATCCAGGGCCTTTCTGGCGTCATCAAGCCTCGAACGGGCCGCCGCCAGATCGCCCTTGTCTGGGGTCGTGATCTCGTCGAAGGTCTCCCTGGCGGCATCCAAGGCAATTCGGGCCTCCGCGACGGCCGACTCAAGCTGGGCCGTTGCCACGGGATGCGAGCTGAGCAGCGCGTCCAGGTCTACCTGGGCCGCGTTCAGCGTCAGCTCGTCGCCCGCCACCCTGGTGCGAAGCGCTGCCAGGGCGAGCGGGTCCAGACGTGCGAGGACCTGTCCCTTCTCGACGCGCTGACCGGCCTTGACCATGACCTCCCCTACGGTGCCGGGAGACTCGAACGATAGCTCCGCCGTAATGGGAAAGACGAGGCTGCCCCTCACGGGGACCTCGGTGGCGAAGGTGCCGGAGCGCGACGTGACGGCCGTGTCGCCCGGCCGCAGCTCAGCGTTGGCCGCGTCAGGCCTGAGCGTCACGAACAACGCGGCCGCACCCACGATTAGGGCGGCCAATGCGACGACCGCCAGCCTTTTGCGTGTAAGCCTGCTCATATAGCTAATTAGTCGACTCATGTAGGGCAACCTCTCGAATACAGGTCCCGTTAATTTTTCGCCATTCACCGGAAACCAAGGGCATATTAATAAGTCCTATTTCGGGCTTGGACAATTAAGTTAGGTCAATCATCTCCACCCGACTGTTGACCAGTAAGCGGAGGGTCCGACGATACGAGTCGCCGCAACGCACGGCCCACGGAGCCGAAAAATGCGGGAAGGCTCTCGTGCATGATCGAGTACAGGACGGGTACGAATATCAGCGTCAAGACAGTGGAGCTAAAGAGACCGCCGATGACAACCGTCGCCATATCCGCGCCGATGATTCCACCTTCACCTGAGGTGGAGACGGCCAGAGGCAGTAGGGCGAATGTAGTGGTGAACGCGGTCATGAGGATCGGCCTGAGTCGCACTCGAGCCCCTTCGACCAGGGCCTCATAGACATCCAAGCCCTGCTCTCTTAGCTGTTGAACGAAGGTTATCAACACGATGGCGTTCGTCACGACGACGCCTATGAGGAGAAGGAAGCCCATGAGAGATGAAAGGCTGAGCGTGCGTCCCGTGATTACCAGGGCCAACAGCGCCCCGACCACAGCCAGGGGAAGGCTCATCACGATGACAAACGGGTTCCTGAGCGACCCCAGGCTGGCGACCATGACCAGGTACACCAGCACGATGCCCAGGGCCATGGATAAAAATACATCCTGGAAGCCCTCAGTTATCTGTTGAAATATTCCGCCGCTTTGGACCTGCACTCCGGGTGGCAGCGTCACGCCCTCGACTACCCTGGCGACCTCTGCTCCCACCCCCCGGGTATCCGTAGCTCTGATCTCCCCCGTGATTGTCGCCGCACGCTCGTTGTCGAACCGGCTTATGCTGACGGGCCCCTTCTCCACGGCGATACGGCTGATAGATCCAAGGGCGACCCTACCCAGCGGTCCTTCCACGGTCAATGACTTGAGCTTGTCAATGTCGTCGACATCCCGCGGATCACCCCTGATGACCACGCCCATGGTGACGCCTTCCAGGTCGACCTCAGTGATGGTCCTTCCGACGATAAACTGGTTGACCTGCAGGCCAACGGCAGCGGTCGTCAGTCCGTATTTGGCGGCCTCCTCGGGATTGACGTCCACGACAACCTCATTCCTGGCTTCTGAAATATCGCTGGTGACGTTGACCAGCCCTTCGATCTGCTTGACAGCCTCCTCCAAGTCCCGCGACGCGGCGGTGACATCACTGAAGTTGCTGCCGGTAACAGTCAGCTCCAACCCTTCACTGGGCGGGCCGTTCGTCTGTTCTACCACGGAGACGTCGACCTCATCGCTGCCGGGGAACATGCTTCGGATTCTCTCGGTGATGCCTTCTGGCGGGTCCTCTTCGAGGGCCACGACCATGCTTGCGGAGTTGAGGCCGCCGGTGCTGCTCCCGGGCCCGAAGATGTCACCGGTGGCGCCGATGGTCGTCTGGTAGAACTTCACCGTGCCCTCTTCCACGAGCTCGGCCAGGCCTTTTTCGATTGCCAACACCTCTTGGAAGGTCCGCCTGACGCCGGTGCCCGACGGCAGCTCAATGGTAATAGTGAGAAATTCAGGCTCCGGCGTGGGGAAAAACGTTACCGGAATGATTGTGATGAGTCCGAGGCTGGCCACAATAGCGAGAAGGGACGCCGAGATCGTCTGCCATTTATGGCTCAGGGCCCACAGTAATATCGGGCTATATATCCGCTGCATGAGCGTGTCCGGCGCGTCGGAGGGTCCTGTTGCTCCCTGCTGATCGATTTCAGGGAAGTCTCCTTTGCGCAGCAATATCACGCCCAGGACCGGCACCGCAGTCAAGGCCACGACCGTCGAGCCGATCAGCGAGAAGCTCACGGCCATCGTGAACGGCGTAAAGAACTCGCCCACCAGCCCCTGGATGAACGCCAGCGGCACGAAGACCACGATGGTCGTCAGCGTCGAGGAGACGATGGCCCCGGCTACCTCCTTCGTGGCGGTATACGCCGCCTCGAACCTGTCCTCGCCCATCTGTATGTGGCGATACATGTTTTCCAGCACGACGATGCTGTCGTCCACGACCCTTCCGACGGCGATGGCGAGGCCGGCGAGGCTCATGAAGTTGAGGCTGAGGTCCACGGCGCCCATCATTATCACCGCCGAGAGTATGCTCAGAGGTATCGTGAAGCCGATTATGATGGTGGGCCGCAGGGTGAACACGATGCCCTTGAGTATCGTGGGGCGAAGGTTCAACAGGAATACGAACACGACCAGGACCGCGAACACAAAGCCCAGAGCGCCCTCGCGTTGGACAGTCGTCAGCTGCTCGGTTATCTCCGGGCCGTTGTCGAAGATCGTGATGATCTCGACGTCTTCGGGCAGTACCGCCTTGATGGCCTCCAGCCGCTCGCCGATCTCCTGAGTGACCTCTACGGTATTGGCGTCGGGCGACTTTATGACTATGATGCCCAAGCTAGGCTTGCCGCTCGTGCGTGAAATCGTCGTGGCATGCTCCGTGCCGAGATCTACGTCCGCGACCCCCGAGAGCCGGACC
>JADFQF010000262.1 GCA_022561955.1 Chloroflexota bacterium
CGTGTTGATGATCGCGAGGATCACGTCCTTCGCCGTGACGCCGGGGCCGAGCTCGCCACTCACTTCGACCGACATCGTGCGGGGACGGCTCTGCCGCAGCGTCTGCGTGGCGAGCACGTGCTCCACCTCCGAGGTGCCGATGCCGAAGGCGAGCGCGCCGAAGGCGCCGTGCGTGGAGGTGTGGCTGTCGCCGCAGACGATGGTGAGCCCCGGCTGCGTGTAGCCCTGCTCCGGTCCGATGACGTGCACGATGCCCTGCATGGGGCTGAAGCGGTCGAAGAGCTCCAGTCCGAACTCCTCGCAGTTGCTGGTGAGGGCGTCGAGCTGTTGCTTGGCGATGGGGTCTTCGACGGGCCGCGTGAGCTCCCAGGTCGGCGTGTTGTGGTCCGCCACCGACACGGTCAGGTCGGGCCTGCGCACCTTGCGTCCACTCATCCGCAGGCCGTCGAACGCCTGGGGAGACGTGACCTCATGCACGAGATGCAGGTCTACGTAGAGAACGGTGGGCTGTCCGGGCTCCTCGTGAATTACGTGGGCGTCCCAGATCTTTTCGAACATTGTTTTTGGCGGCATTTCTCGAATCAACCTCAGTCCTAGAATACGGCGGTGAGGGCGCCTTTACAAAAAGACGCCCTGCCAATGGTCGCGAGGAGCGTCGATGGCTAGGAAGTAGGGACCTCGAACGTCGGGCGGGTGTCCTGGGTGGCCAGCAGCCGGTTCAACGCGTTCATGTACGCCTTGGCGCTGGCGACTATGATGTCGACGTCGGAGCCACGGCCTACGTAGGCCTTGTCGTCCTTCTCGATGCGTATCGTGACGTCTCCGATGGCGTCTATGCCTCCCGTGACGGCGTCTACACGGAACTCGGTCAGGGTATTGGGCACCTGCACCACGCGGTTGATGGCCTTATACACGGCGTCCACGGGGCCCGTGCCGGTGGCGGCGTCCGTGACGGATTTCTCATCAGAGTCGACGATGGTTACCGTGGCCGTAGGGATCTCGTGACTTCCGCAAGACACCTGAACGTGCTCCAGCCGGTACATGGCCGGAACGTCGGAAATCCGTCTCTGGCTGGACATGATGGAGAGCAGGTCGGCGTCGGTGACCTCGGGCTTACGGTCGGCCAGCTCCTGGAAGACCACGAAGGTCTCGCTCAGCTCGTCCTTGTCCAGGTTGAATCCCAGCTCGTTAAGGCGCGCTCGCAGCCCGGCGCGGCCGCTGAGCTTGCCCAGGACCAGCTCGTTGCTGGGCCAGCCTATGGCCTGCGGGTCCATGATCTCGAAGGTGGACCGCTCCTTTAGCACGCCGTCCTGGTGAATGCCGGAGGCGTGCCTGAAGGCGTTGGCGCCCACGATCGCCTTGTTCGGCTGAACGGGGAAGCCGGTGATATCGCTCACCAGGCGGCTGGTCCTGTAGATCTGTCGAGTGTCTATGTTGGTGCCGACACCATAGATGTCGGGCCGAGTCTCGATGGCCATGATGACCTCCTCGAGGGCGGCGTTGCCTGCCCGCTCTCCGAGGCCGTTGATGCACCCCTCGACCTGCCTCACGCCTGCCTTGACGCCGGCAAGGCTGTTGCTCACGGCCTGGCCCAGGTCGTTATGACAGTGTACGCTCAGGACCACCTCATCAATATTGGGAACGTTCTTCTTGATGTTCTCGATGCGCTGGGCGAACTCCCAGGGCATGGCATAGCCGACGGTGTCGGGTATGTTAATTGTCGTGGCGCCGGCCTTTATCACGGCCTCCAGCATCTTGTAGAGGTACTCTTCATCGGTCCGCGTGGCGTCCATGGGAGAGAACTCGACATCCTCGCAGTAGCTCTTCGCCCGTTCGACAGAGGCGACGGCCATGTCCAGGACCTCCTCCGGATTGCGGCGAAGCTGGTGCATTATCTGAACGTCCGAGCTCGATATGAATACGTGAATTCGAGGATGCGCGGCCTCTTTGATGGCCTCCCACGCGGCATCGACGTCGGGCAAAACGCACCGCGCCAACGAGGCGATGATGGGACGGCGGACCTCTCTCGCGATGGCTTGGACAGCCTCGAAGTCGCCCGGCGAGCTGGCGGCGAATCCCGCTTCGATTACGTCGACGCCAAGCCTGTCGAGCTGCTTGGCGATCTCCATTTTCTCCTGCTTCGTCAGGCCTATGCCCGCCGACTGCTCTCCGTCTCTCAGCGTGGTGTCAAAGATGATTACCTTGTCATCCGACATTCCTTTTCTCCTTAAATGCCCCGATGGTGCTCATTAACTTTCGCTCTTCGTCATCACCTGGGGGCCCATAATCTTGAAGTGAGGAAACGCATCTCCAGCGTCGCCACTCGACGGAATTGTCCAACTCACCCCGCGCCGTGTCCTTCGACCTCAGACATCTCCCAATACGGGACCTACCTGAGGAAGACGCAACGGGGACGAGCGCCGTATCCGAGCGGCAAGCGCTGCGATGCCGTGATGTTATCGGGCTCTAAAGGAGAACGCGGTCCGCCGGACCGAGCCCAGCCAAGACCCGATCATTTCGGCGAACCACGCAGGAAACCTCCGTGTAGTTCATTTCATATACCTCTTTGCGTGCGGCCTCTGAAAGATGAAAGGCCGTGCTGAAAAATTGGCCTCACTGAATCCGAGACCTAGTCAGGGTCATTCAGGAAGGACATCATGCCTCGGAGCTCCTCGCCCACGATCTCGATCGGGTGCTTCGCATTCTCCTCACGCAGGCGATTGAATCGGGGGCGGCCCTCGTCGTTTTCCGCTATCCATTCGCGGGCGAAGGTGCCGTCCTGGATTCGCGCCAGGACCTCCCTCATATTGTCCTTTACGTGTTCATCGACCACCTGGGGACCGCGAGAGTAGTCGCCGTATTCCGCGGTGTCGCTGATGGAGTAGCGCATGTAGCTCATGCCGCCCTCGTACAGCAGGTCTACGATGAGCTTGAGCTCATGCATGCACTCGAAATACGCCGATTCGGGCTGATATCCGGCCTCCACAAGCGTTTCGAACGCCGCCTTTATGAGTGCGGTCACGCCGCCGCAGAGCACGGCCTGCTCGCCGAACAGGTCCGTCTCCGTCTCCTCCTTGAACGTCGTGTCCAGCACGCCGGCGCGGGTGCAGCCGACGCCCCTGGCATAGGCGAGGCCCAGAGCGTGTGCGTGGCCCGTGGCGTCCTGGTGGACCGCCAGCAGTCCCGGCACGCCCGAATCCCGCGTAAAGACCTGGCGCATGCGGTGGCCCGGCGCCTTGGGAGCCACCATCGAGACGTCTATATGCTCCGGAGGCTTGATCGTCTCGTAATGGATGTTGAATCCGTGGGCGAACATCAGGGTCTTGCCCGGCAGCATGTGGGGCTCGATGAACTCCTTGTAGACCTCGGCCTGCGACGTGTCGGGGATCAGCATCATGATGACGTCCGAGTCTCTGGCGACGTCTACCACCAGACCTACCTCCAGGCCGTTTTCCTCGGCGGCGGCCTTGCTCTTGCTGCCCTCATAGAGGCCGACTTTCACATTCAGGCCGCTGTCCTTTAGGTTCAGCGC
>JADFQF010000263.1 GCA_022561955.1 Chloroflexota bacterium
GACGGAACCACGGCACTTCGACGCTCCCCACTATGAAAACAGCTCCAGGTACTTCAGGCCCGAGCCCGTGTTGAGAATCAGAATCTTCTCGTCGGGCTGAAGGACGCCGTCGGCCAGCAGCCTGTTCAGCGCGGCCACCGTCGCGGCACCCTCCGGGCAGATGAACATGCCCTCCAGCGTCGCCACCGTCCTCATGTAGGGCACCAGCTGGTCGTCGGATACCGTCAGCGCGCCGCCTCCGCTCTCGCGCAGGGCCTGGAGTATGAGGTAGTCGCCGATGGCCGCCGGAACGCGAATGCCCGCCGCGATGGTGTCGGCGTTCTCCCACGGCTCGGCGAACTCGGCTCCCTCGTGGAACGCCCGCACGATGGGAGCGCAACCCTCGGCCTGCACGCAGAACATCTTGGGACGCTTGGCGTCGATCCAGCCCATCTCCTCCATCTCCTCGAAGGCCTTCCACATGCCTACGATGCCCGTGCCGCCGCCCGTGGGATACAGTATGGCATCGGGGAGCGTCCAGTCCATCTGCTCCGCAATCTCGTACCCCATCGTCTTCTTGCCCTCGACGCGGTACGGCTCCTGGAGCGTCGATACGTCGAACAGGCCGCGCTCCGCCGCCGCCTTCCGTGACTCGCGGCCCGCGTCGTTGATGAGGCCGTCGACCAGGGTCAGGTGGCCGCCCGTGATGTCGACCTCTACTTGATTGGCCTTGGGCGCGTCCTTGGGCATGAATACGTAGCCCTCCATGCCGCCCTTGGCCGCGTAGGCGGTCATCGCCCCCGCGGCGTTTCCGGCGGACGGCATCGTTATCTTCGTGATGCCCAGCTCCTTGGCCTTGGATATGGCGGCGCTCAGGCCTCGCGCCTTGAAGGACGCCGTCGGGTTGAGTCCCTCGTCCTTGATGTAGAGAGACGTGCAGCCCATCTCCTTTCCCAGCCGTTCCGCCTTGAATATGGGCGTGAAACCTTCGCCCAGCGTTATCACGTTCGCCTCGTCGAGGACGGGCATGACCTCGAAGTAGCGCCACATGTTGGGCGGCCGGTCCCTGAGCATATCCTTCTTTAGCGCCTTGCTCGCGGCCGCGAGGTCGTACCTGGGGTACAGCACCTTGTTGCACTCGGCGCAGGTGCGGTGGGGCTCGTCGGCCGAATACGTGGCGTGGCAGTAGGTGCATTCGAGATGGGTAAGATAGCTCTTCATGGCTCCTCCGGGAGTGGGGTTTCAGGGTCCGGGGTCTGGGGATAGGGTCTGGTGAGCAGCGCCCTATAATCCCGTTCAGATGTTAGCACAGGCCGGAGCGCACCGGCTCGTTGCATAATGGTGGTGGCCCGATATAATACTACTCGCCACGTTAAAGTCAGAGTAAGAGGTGAATTCAAAGACATGGTCACTCCTATCGAACAGCGGTTCATCGACCTTCATCCCGGCTCCGCCGAACGTCATGAAAAAGCCAGGGACCTGTTTCCGGACGGTGTGACCCACGACGCGCGAAGACAGAAGCCCTTCCAGCTTTATTACACACACGCCGAAGGCGCGGCCAAATGGGATGTCGACGGCAACAGGATCCTCGACTACTTCCCAGGCCACGGCGCCTTGATGATGGGGCATTCCCACCCGGACATCGTCAAGGCCGTGCAGGACCAGATGGCGAAGGGGACCCACTTCGCGGGCTCGACCGAGATGGAGATACGGTGGGGCGAGCTCGTGAGAGAGCTCATTCCCAGCGCCGAGAAAGTCCGCTTTCACAGCTCCGGCACCGAGGCCGACATGATGGCCATCCGCATGGCCCGCGCATACACCGGCAAGAACAAGATCATCAAGTTCGAGGACCACTTCCACGGTTGGAGCGACTACCTCGTCGCCGGCAGCGAAGGCCTCGGCGGCATCCCGAAGGCGACCCTCGATACGATGGTCCTGCTTCCCATAAACGATATTGCGGTCGTCGAGAAGGCCCTGCAAGACGACGACGACATCGCGGGCATAATCCTCGAGCCGACGGGCGCCCACATGGGAGCGATCCCGATACTGCCGAGCTTCCTCCAGGAGCTTCGCGACGTTACCGAGCGCCACGGCGTCGTGCTCATCTTTGACGAGGTCGTGACCGGCTTCCGAACGTCCAAGGGCGGGGCCCAGGAGCTCTACGGCATCACCCCGGACGTGACGACCCTGGCGAAGATACTCGGCGGCGGCCTTCCCGGCGGAGCGGTCTGCGGCAAGGCGGACATCATAAACATGATCGAGACCACGGACGACCCGGAATGGAACAGGACGCGACGAATCTCCCACAACGGAACCTTCAACGCCAACCCGCTCTCCGCCGCGGCCGGCATCAAGATGCTGGAGCTGGTCTCCACCACGCCCGTGAACGACACCGCCGATGCGCGCGCTGCTCAGCTGAAGAACGGCCTGAACGATCTGCTGAGCAAGATGGAGATTCCGGGCTGTTGCAACGGCGTCGCGTCGTTGCTCTTCCTGTCTATGGGGGTTGACCACGAGTGCGACAAGGAGATATGCATCATTTCTCCCGAGGATAGGAAGAAGGTCATGGACCCTGCCCGCAATCAGCAGTTGAATCTGGCCATGCAAAACCACGGCGTACAGGCTTCCACCCGATTCATTCTGACTGCGGCCCACACCGAAGAGGATATCGACTACACGATCGATGCCTTCGAGAAGGGCCTGACCGAGGTCCGGGAGCAGGGATTGATCTGATAGGGCGTGTCGGACCGTAAGAATGGAAATGCAGGGGCCTCGACATGTCGGGGCCCCTACGTAACTGCGAGAATCCGCGAGAGGGCTCTATGACTACTCAGAAGGATATTTACGACGTCGTGATCATCGGTGGAGGGGTCGCGGGGCTGACTGCGGGCATGTATGCATGCAGGGCCGGACTCAAGACGGTGCTGCTGGAGCGCATGATGACCGGCGGGCAGATCATCAACGCCGAGAAGATCGAGAACTTCCCCGGCTTCCCCGAGGGTATCTCCGGCGCTGAGATCGGGCCTCTTCTGCAGGAGCAGGCGACGCGCCACGGTCTGGATATTCAGCTCGTGGAGGTGGAGAGTCTCAAGCAGGCAGACTCGCACTGGGTCGTTGACTCTTACTCCGGTGAGTACGAGGCCAGGGCCGTGATCATCGCCGGTGGCTCGACGCTCAGGAAGCTCGGTGTGCCCGGAGAGGAAGAGATGCACGGCGCGGGCGTCTCATATTGCGCTACGTGTGACGGCGCCTTCTTCATGGGGCAGGTCGTCGGCGTAGCGGGCGGTGGAGACTCCGCCCTGGACGAGGCGCTCGTATTGACGCAGTTCGCCTCCAGGGTCATCATCTTCTGCAGAGACGCAGAATTCAGCGGCGAGAAGGTCCTTCAGGACAGGGTGTTCTCCAATCCCAAGACCGAGGTCAGGTGGGAGACGACGGTTGACGCCATTTTGGGCGAAGGTGGGGTCGACGGCGTTAGCATCACGGATACGACGTCCGGTGAGACGTCGCGGGTCGACCTGGCCGGCATCTTCATTTACGTCGGCCTC
>JADFQF010000264.1 GCA_022561955.1 Chloroflexota bacterium
AGCAGGGTGTTGAAAAACTCTTTCCACAATTCATTTGACATTTTTTCTAGTATGGAAAAGAGGGAAATTGTATCTGAGGGATACCCTCAGACTCCCAGCAAAGGGGCTTGGCCCCTCTGCACTCCCCATTTTTCATCATCCTGCTAGGCCGACGCTACCTTGCCGTCAGCCCACCGTCCAGGTAGATGATCTGGCCCGTCATGTAGTCCGTGGCGGGACTCGCCAGGTATGCGGCCAACAGCCCCAGCTCCCGGACGTTTCCCTCCCTTTTGAAGGGAATTCCCTCCAGGTGGCGACGGCGTCCCTCGGGGTCGGCCCAGGTCGGGTCGGTCATCTCCGTATGGTAGTCGCCGGGCCCGATGGCGTTCACACAGATGTTGTAAGGCGCCCACTCCAGCGCCAGCACCCTGGTCAGCATATTCACCGCCGCCTTAGAGGCGTTGTAGGCCGCCACCAGAGGAAAGGCCTGCAGGGCGTTGTTGGAGCTAATGTTGATGATCTTTCCGTAGCCGTTGGGAATCATGTGGCGGGCCACCGCCCGTGCGCAGTAGAACACGCCGTCGAGATTGGTCCGCATGATCTCCGACCAGGCGTCGTCCGTCGTGCCTGCGCTGCTGTCCCCCGAGACCAGCGGCGGAGCGAGGTCCTGGTCCGGCAGCGGGACGACGGGCATCCTCAGCAGCTTGCCCGCGTTATTCACCAGAATGTCGATCCTGTCGAAACGGTCCAGCGCTTGTTCGACCATGGCATCGACCTGGGACGACGAAGACACGTCGGCTTGGACTGCGAGCGCTCTTCGACCCAGCGCCTCCACATCCTTTGCAGTCTGCTCGATCTCGGACTGAGTCCGTGCGGACACGACGACGTCCGCGCCGGCCTCGGCAAGGACAAGGGCGATAGCCCTGCCAATGCCTCTACCGCCGCCCGTGACGATCGCGGTCTTGCCCTCTAAGCTGAATTCCGGCAGCATCGGCTCCTCCTTTACCTGCTCTTCGGCTTGAGCATTGCTGCGTTGTGCCTCCGTTTATCGCCGGGCCTCGAGGCTCGTTGCGGCCCGACGGCTTCTTACAATAGTGCGATCGCGCCGATACCCGCGACGATCATAGCGGTGGATACCAGCTTGTTGGTCAGCGTCTTCCTGTCCAGCGGCTCGTCGAGCAGCCGCCAGAACTTCATGCTGAGCAGCATGCTGAGTGCAAGCACTATCAGGGGCCTGGTCGACATTACCGTGCTGACCAGGGAGACCGGGCCGAGATCGATGGCCCACAGGACCAGCGCCATTCCGACGAAGGCGAGGACGCCTTCCGTCATCACGAATATGCCCGTCGCCGCCGGGCTCCTGAAAACGCGCAACGCGTCACGCAGCACGGACGGCCTCGTCATCAACAGGAGGCACGTCGTGCCGAGCCCGAAGTTGCGCAAGATGAACAGGTCCCAGAGCTCAACATCGTTTAGGGCAAGCTTTGTCAGAAATATACCCAGCGCAAAGGTAGCGCTGCCGAGCATCAGCAGGAAGAAAGACGAGTCCAGGGAAAACGCTATCTTCCGTTCAGAGCCCTTTTGGGAGATGATGGCCGTGCCTAAGACCGTCACGGCAATGGCCAGCCAGTGCAACACCGTGAGCCGTTCGGCGAGGAATACGACCGCGAGAATCGCTACGAAGACCGGCGAGCTGGAGACTACGGGAATGACGCGAGAGACGTCGCGGTAGCTCATCACCCAGAACATGGTTGCCAGCGAGACTCCCCAGAGCATGCCCGATAGATAGGCGACGCCCCACACTTGTAATGGATAGCCGTGTAGGGGAGAGATCAACGTGATGACCAGGCCCATGACGATCTGGACGACGCCGACCAGGAATATGAACGTCGCGGCCCTGTGAATGAAGCGCTGGAAGATGATCTTGTCCAGGATGGAGACGGTTGCGAAGACAAACGCGCTGGCCAGGGCGACGAGTATCCAGTCCATTGCGGGAGTATAACATCAGCCCAGGGCGTTATGACCCGTAATGTCACGTCCCAGGATCAGCGTGTGAACGTCGTATGTCCCCTCGTACGTGTCCACCGTCTCCAGGTTCAGCATGTGCCGTATCACGTCGTATTCCAGGGTGATGCCGCTGCCTCCCAGGATCTCGCGGGCGGAGCGGGCCGCCGTCAGGGCCGCCCTGACATTGTCCCGCTTGGCAAGGGACACGTGCGTGTAGTTGAGCTTGCCCTCGTCCTTGAGGACCGCCAGCCGCCAGGCCAGTAAGAGTCCCTTCGTGTGGTCCGTGAGCATATCCACCAGCTTGCCCTGCACTAGCTGCCGAGAGGCGATGGGCTGTCCGAAAGTCACGCGGCTCTGGGCGAACTCCAGGGCGCTGGAGTGCACGGCCTCGAGGGCTCCAAGGGCTCCCCATGCGATTCCGAATCTTGCCTGAGTGAGGCAGGCCAGGGGCGCCGAGAGGCCTCTCGCTTCCGGCAGCATCTGCGACGCCGGCACGCGGACGTCCTCCAGCACGAGCTCGCTGGTCACCGAGGCCCTCATGCTCATCTTGTGCTTGATCTCGTTGGCGCGAAACCCTTCGGCGTCCGTGGGCACGACGAAGCCGCGGACCACGTCTTCGTCATCCTTGGCCCAGATGACGGCGATGTCCGCGATGTTGCCGTTGGTTATCCACATCTTGGTGCCCGACAGCAGATAGGTCTCGCCGTCCCTGCGGGCACGAGTCTTCATGGCGCCGGGATCGGACCCGCCTTCGTGCTCCGTGAGTCCGAAGCACCCGATCATCTCGCCCGCGGCCAGTCCAGGCAGATACGCCTCCTTCTGCTCTTTGGAGCCGTACCTGAATATCGGATACATCACGAGGGCGCCCTGGACGCTGGCAAAGCTTCGAAGGCCGGAGTCCACGCGTTCCAGCTCGTACATGATGAGGCCGTAGGCGATGCTGTTTACTCCGCTTGCGCCGTACTCTCGCGGCAGGTTCGCGCCGAGGTAGCCCATCTCCCCCAGTTTGGGAACCAGCTCCCTCGGGAACTCACCCGCCTCCCACTGCTCGCTGATATCCGGCTGCACCTCCGCCTCCAGAAAATCGCGAGCCGAGGACTGCACCTGTCGTTCGTCCGTGGACAGCATCCCCAGAACGTCGAAATAGTCGAGCATATCTACTCCCGCCGATTCGCGTAATCGCTACATGATATCTATCGGTGATTCCTGGACACAAGTCAATTATTCCACCTATGATCGGACCCCTGCAAATGGCGTGCCCCACGAAATTTTACAATGTTGACTGAAAGGTGCATTCTTCTTTCCAACACAAGCATCTTACTGGATGAAGGATGAAATCGTTTCTTCACGGAGGATGAGATGTGACCTGCCTCAGAAATATGTACCAGTTTCTATGTTAGTGTGACAAGTTCTAGGATTGGTTGGCGGACGAGGATTGTTTCGGGAACAGGCGACCTGTAACCAAGGGCACTATGGGGCCGAACGTGATTGTACTCCTTCCTCCACCGCTCGGTTAGCACCTGAACCTCCTC
>JADFQF010000265.1 GCA_022561955.1 Chloroflexota bacterium
ATGATGAAAAAGAAGAAATTCCCCCCGGACTGGAACTCGAAGCGAGTGCAGAGGGTTCTCGCTCACTACGAAGGCCAGGAGGAAGACGAAGCGGTCGCCGAAGATGAGGCTGCCTTCGAAGACCGAAAGCAGACCGTTATGGAAATTCCTCACGAACTGGTGCCGGCCGTACGAGAATTGCTTGTCAAGCACAAGTCATAATCGGTAACATCCTCGATCTGGCCGCCGTTGCTCGGCAGATAGGGCTGTAGGGGCATTTCAACACCTGGTGACTTTGGGAAAACTCCGGTAAAGACTCAACGGCGAAACATCAGGAACATAGCCAACAGCCCGAAAGATACGTTGACAGCGAGTCCGGGAGTTTGCTAGCATCTAAAGGTTAGTCTGGAAATTAAATAATTCACAAATGCTGTGAAGGGGACCAGTACCGGAGGCACCGGCCCAAGAGAGTCGGCGATGGTGGGAATCCGACGCTAGGACCTTCGAGAACTCGCCCTGGAGCACCTGACCTGAAAGGTAGAGGCTGAGAAGTGTTTGCGCAGACAATAAGCATATGCATGGCAGCGGATGCTTATTCTGCGCGCTTCGTAATTAGCAGTCCCTCCTACTAGGGTCGGGCGGTCGGCGCCGTTACAGCCACAAGAGCGGTCTCGCCTCAGGCGGGGCAAATTGGGTGGTACCACGAGACGCGACGTCCCGTCCCTTTGTTTGGGCGGGATTTTTTTATTCCGGCATTATTCGAATAGATGGGCTCAGCCGATTTACCGGCGGGCCGTTAATGAAAGGCTACAGAAATGAAAATGACCGGCGGTCAAATGATCTGCGAGAGTCTAATCCGGGAGGGCGTGGACGTGATCTTCGGCCTTCCCGGCGGCGCCATTTTACCCTTATATCAGACGTTGCCCGAGTTCCCCAAGCTGCGGCACATCCTGGTGCGACACGAGCAAGGAGCCGCGCACGCCGCCGACGGCTATGCCCGCGTGACCGGCAAGCCCGGCGTGGCCTGGGCGACTTCCGGCCCCGGCGCGACCAATCTCGTCACCGGCATCGCGTCGGCCCAGATGGACTCGATACCGATGGTCCTCATCACCGGCCAGGTGGGCCGCGCCGCCATCGGCTCCGACGCCTTCCAGGAGTGCGACATCACGGGCATTACGCTCCCCATCACCAAGCACAACTACCTGGTGATGAACGCGGCGGACATTCCCCGCATCATCAACGAGGCATTTCATATCGCGAGCACGGGCAGACCCGGCCCGGTCCTCATCGATGTTCCCAAAGACGTCTTCTCCGAGGAGGCCGAGTTCGAGTACCCCACGGAGATCGACCTGCCCGGCTACAAGCCTAACCTGGTGCCCCACGGCGGCCAGGTCCGGCGCGCCGCGCAGCTCATCAAGGCGTCCGAGAGGCCGGTGATACTTGCCGGACACGGCGTGATACTCTCCAGGGCCTACGACGGTCTCAGGGAGCTGGCCGAGACGGCACAGATTCCCGTGATCACGACCCTCATGGGCTTGAGCTGTTTTCCGTCCAGCCATTACCTGTACGCTGGATGGCCCGGCATGCACGGCATGGCCTACGCGAGCCTGGCGCTGGACGAAGCCGACCTCATCATCGCGTTGGGCATGCGCTTCGACGATCGCATCACGGGCAATCCGGCCACATTTTGTCCCAACGCTAAGAAGATACACGTCGACGTGGACCCGTCCGAGATAGGCAAGAATGTCCCCGTAGACGTTCCGATTGTCGGAGACATCAGGCTCGTGCTGGAGGCTCTCAATAAGCAGATGGAACCCGCCAAGCACGTGGAGTGGCTGGGCCGCATCGACGAGCTGAAGCGCGACCATCCCCTGGTCGACCCGACGACCAGCGAAGAGCTGCAGGCCAGATACGTGGTCAAGGAGATCGCCGAGGCAACCGAAGGTGACGCGATCATAGTCACCGGAGTGGGACAGCACCAGATGTGGGCGGCGCAATACTACCCCTTCAACGAACCCTGCTCTCTGGTGTCGTCTTGTGGGTCGGGCACGATGGGATACGAGGTCCCGGGCGCCCTGGGGGCTCAGGTCGGCAGGCCGGACAAGGTCGTGTGGTCGGTCGCGGGCGACGGTGGATTCCAGATGACCATGGTCGAGCTGGCTACGCTGGTCGAGAACAAGATCCCCGTCAAGTTCGCGATCATGAACAACAACAGCCTGGGCATGGTGCACCAGTGGCAGGACCTTTTTTACAACAAAAGCTTTGTTGCGACCGAATATAGCGGCAATCCAGACTTCGTGAAGCTGGCGGAGGCCTTCGGCATGCTCGGCCTGCGGGTCACGGAAAAGAGCCAGGTGAGGGCCGCGATACAACGGGCCATGGAGCACGACGGGCCCGTCGTCATCGACTTTATCGTGGCGCAGACGGACAATGTGTATCCGATGATCCCGGCAGGCACGTCGATCAAAGAGCTGATCGAAGAGCCCACTCTTGAAAGGGCGCGACAGTCATGACATCTACAAAACCGAACAGCAAGCACACGATAACCGCACTGGTCGAAGACAAGCCAGGTGTCCTGAACCGGGTCTCCAGCATGTTCCGGCGCCGGGGATTCAACATATCCAGCCTGGCGGTCGGTCACAGCGAGATTCCCAACCTATCTCGGATGACCTTCGTGGTCGAAGGCGACAACAAGGTCGTGGAGCAGGTGACGAAACACCTTCACAAGCTGATCGACGTCGTTAAGGTCACCGACATGTCGGATGAGAATACGGTCGAGCGGGAGCTTGCGCTGATCAGGGTGAAGGCGAACCTGCAGTCGCGCAGCGAGATAATGCAGATCGTCGACATCTTCAGGGCCAACATCGTCGACGTCGCGCCGGACAACCTCATCGTCGAAGTCGTGGGGGATGAGGATAAGATCGACTCGCTGCAGAACCTGCTGCGGGCCTTCGGTCTCATGGAGGTGATGCGCACGGGTACCATCGCCATGACCAGAGGCATGGGGAAAGCCTACGACAGCAATGAAGGCAACGGAGCTCGGCCTAAGCCGGTGGTAATGGAGACCGGCAGCGTATGAGCCCTCGGACCGTTCACGGAAAGGGCCGGTTCGACAATCCAGGAGTCAAGGGTTAGAATTCGGAAACTCTACTCGTAGATTGAGATGGCATATGTTAGTGGTGATTCTCGGCGCGGTCGCACTCATATAAACCCATCAGGTCGGGCTGTATTGAGAACGCATCACTTCTATGTAAGTGGTAAAAGGGTGCGGAAATAATTCGGGAAAGAAGGAAGCCAAAAAAATATGGCCAAGATGTACTACGAAGCGGATGCGGACATGTCCTTGCTCGACGGCAAGACGATCGGCATCATCGGATACGGCAGCCAGGGTCACGCCCACGCGCTGAACCTTAAGGACAGCGGCCTGAACGTAAAGGTCGGACTGTACGATGGCAGCAAGAGCTGGGCCGTCGCCGAGGAAAGCGGCCTGGAGGTAGGTCTGGTGGAAGACGTCGCCCGAGATTCGGACGTCATCAT
>JADFQF010000266.1 GCA_022561955.1 Chloroflexota bacterium
CGAGGGCCAGGGCTGGGGCAGTTAGGCCGAACGGCTAGGCTTACATGCAGCCCCGTACGACACACTCGAATGGCGCCGTTTTCCCTGCCGCCCTGGCAGACGCCGGAAAAGACCATCTATCGAGGTCTAGTTGCTTTTACGATGGTCGTGTTGGAGTGCCGACAATCCTGGTGTTCATCTTCGCTGCCGTCGTGTTGCATGTGAGATGCCCTGTCTGCATCACCGCCGCCGAGAACGTAGGCCATCTCGATCTGCAGACCCGAGAGCTCTGCAACAATCTCTTCGGGTGTAGTGAGGCTGAGCAGGTCTTCCTCAGACCATCCGGCGGGCGAACCCGACTTGTCGTGGCTAACGAACAGCAGAATACCTCCGGGGGCTAGAGCCTTGGACATATTGGACAACATAGCAGCCCGCTGTTCCGGGAACAGCTGAATGTAGAAGGATGTGATCAGGTCGTATTGGCCCCGTGGAATGTACGTAGAGGCGTCGGCCACAACGAACTCGATGTCCGCTCCTTGTTCTACGGCCATTCGTCTTCCCTCTTCGACGGCGACCAAGGAGAAATCCACTGCCGTCACCAGCCAATCTTTCTTGGATAGCCAGATCGCGTTCCCTCCTGTGCCGCAGCCGATTTCAAGGGCGCGTCCTGGTTTCAGGTTCCGAACGTGATCAGCTAGAATCTCATCGGAGCCGGAGCCACAGTCTTCTATGTCGGCCCATAAGTCGTCCCAAAATTTCGGTGTGTCGGTTGACACTTCTATCGTCTCGCTCTTTCGTAGTTCACGTTGACCGTTGCAAGATCTCGGCGAATGCGTAAGTACATGCACGGAAAACCAGCAACACTCCTGCTTCTCTTCAAGTCGAGGCGTGTCCCCTTCGCAGGGCCCTGCCCGGTAGCTCGCCGGTGTTCTTGCCCTCGTCGATCACGACCTTGCCGTTGACGATCACGTAGTCGATGCCAACGGGGTAGTGCTTGGGGTCTCCCCTCGTGGCGCGCGTCTTCACCGTGGCCGGGTCGAATATGACGATGTCTGCCTTGAAGCCGTCGCGCAGCAGGCCTCTGTCCGGCAGGCCCAGGCGTTGCGCGGGGAAGGAGGTCATCTTTCGTATGGCCTCGGGCAGCCTCAGATGCTTCTCGGCCCGGACGAACTCGGCCAGCACGACCGGGAAGCAGCCGTAGGTCCTGGGGTTGGGGTACTCGCCGAAGACTATGGCGTCGCTGGCGATCATACCGTAGGGATGGGATACGAAGGCGTGCAGCGTCTGAGCATTCGTGCCCAGACCGACGGTCGAAATGCCAAGGTTCTCCTCCACCAGGAGATCGAACAGGGCGTCCTCGGGGTCCTGTCCACGCATCTCTGCGATCTCGGTAATCAGCTTGCCGTCGTATTTCTTGTTCTGTGGCTGTCGAAGGTTCGTTATCCAGTTGTTCTCCAACCTGTCGCGAACGATCTCCTTCTTCATTCTGGCCCGGTCCGCAGGGTCCTGCAGCGCGGCCATGAGCCGCTCCGGGCCGCCGTCCTTGGCCCAGAAGGGCAGCCCAATCGTTATCGTCGTGCCTGAGTATGGGTATGTATAGCAGTCGAAGGTGACGTCCATGCCCTCGTCCCGCGCGTTTTCCACGAGGTTCAGGTAGTCAAGATGACTCCCGTCGCCCTGCGAGCCCTGCCGGAAGTGGGTCAGGTGGACGGGAATGCCCGACCGCCGACCGATATCCAGCGCCTCCTCCCACGGAGCCATCACGCCCTGCGCCTTGAGGCTCGCCCGCGTATGCGTATGGTAGAAGCCTCCAAGCTTGGCCGCCTCCTCGGAGAGTGCCACAAGCTCGTCCGTGTCCGCGTAGGCGCCGGGAGGGTAATCCAGGCCCGTAGACAGGCCCCATGCGCCCTCCTCCATGGCCTCGCGGACGACCGACCTCATGTTCTCGATCTCCCGGCCTGTCGCGGGCCGCTGTTCCCAGCCGACGCCCCATATCCTCACCGGCGAGTTGCCCAGGATGTAGGCGATATTTATCGAGACCGAGTTGTCGTACTTGCCCAAGAGGTCAGCCACCGTCAGCCAGTCCGCGGGCATCGGCGGATAGCCGTTGAGACCGGAGTCGAGCCAGATGTAGCGTTGAAGCTCCTTAGAGGTCTTGAACGGCGCGTGAGAGATACCGTCGACGCCGACGAGCTCCGTGGTCACGCCCTGGCGCAGCTTGGGGTCGTGATGAGGCTGGCCAAGTATCGTGAGCCCGGCGTGGGAGTGCAGGTCGATGAAGCCCGGGCACACCACGTAGCCCGTCGCGTCTATGGTCCGCGCCGCTTCGAGGTGCGTGTGTTCGCCTCGATGCAACGTGACCTCTTCGTCCTCGACGAGCACTGTCGCATGAAACCCCGGGCTTCCGCTGCCGTCGATTACGAGGCCGTTAACGATCTTCAGGTCCGCCATTGCTTCATCCTTCTACAGGGGGCATGATAATACGCCGAATAGGGCCGACTGCGCCACGGAAAATACATGCTCTAGCCGGGAGCCTGCGTCTATGCGAAGAGCTGGGAGGGCCGCTCGATTAGCTGTTGCAGACGTCGCAGGAAGCTCGCCGCCAGGGCCCCGTCAATGACCTGATGGTCGCCCGTAAGGCTGATGGTCATCATCTCCCGGACTACGATCTCGCCGCCTCTGACAACGGGCTTTTGAACCGAACGCCCGACTCCGAGCAGCGCGTTCTGAGGCCGGTTGAGTATCGGTGTGAAGCCGTCGACAGAGCCGAGCACGCTGATCGTAAAGGTGCCGCCAGTAACCTCGGAAGACGAAAGGTGGCCCACGCGTGCCTTTTCAGCCAGCTCTTGCACGCCCTGGGATATCTCAAGAATGCCCTTGTTTTCGACGTTCCTGAGGACGGGGACTATGAGACCGTCGTCCAGCGCCACGGCCACGCCAATGTTGATCTCGTCGAAGTACAGGACGTTGCCGTCCACGAGCAGGGTGTTGATGACGGGATTTCGCTTCAGCGCCTCAGCGCACGCCTTAATGAGCACGTGGGCAATCGTGATCGTGCCGTCGGACCCTCTGGACTTCTCTCGTCTGAGGGCCTGGGCCTCGGTAATGTCTACCTCCAGGAAGTAGGAGAGCTGGGCGGTACCCGAAAGGCTGTTCTTCATGTGATTGGCTATGGTGCGTCGCATGCCCTCCAGAGGCACCGTCTTGGACGGCTGGGGCATGCCCGGCGGCGACTGGGGCGCTCGTGCGCCTCCCTGGCTTTCCGCGAAGGCGCGTACATCGGCGTCGACGACGCGGCCCCGGGGACCGGTCGGCGTGACCCGCGAGATATCCACGCCGAGGCTGGCCGCTAGCCTTCGCGCGCCGGGGGTCGAGGGCACGGCATCGCCCGCCTGCACGGGTGCGGCTGCCCCGGCCGGTCGTGAGGGCGCTGACTCGCTTGCGGCGACCGCGGCGGGCCCTGGGCTCTGCGGCGCCTCTTGAGCCGGCGGAGC
>JADFQF010000267.1 GCA_022561955.1 Chloroflexota bacterium
CCGATGAAATTGTGCAGTCGCTCATATCCGAGCAGCCGCAACGCCAGGTAGGCATGGGAAGAGCGGTATCCCCCTTGTCAATAAGGCACAACCGGTTTATCGCGGGTGATGCCCGCCCCCTCGAAAAGCGCCGCCAGTTCCGCTTGCGGCTTATATCGTCCGGCGTCGTCCAGGTAATCGGTCCATTCCAGGTGTATCGCGCCCGGAATCGCCCCGCCCCGCGCCAAACTGACATTGCGGGCATAGTATTCGTCATCTCCCCGGGTATCCAGCACCGTCAGCTCCCCCAAGCGGGAATTGAGATCGTCCGCCGAAATAAAAAGTTCCGGACGGGGCCGCGTCTTGAACGACTGGTCGAGGTCGAGCTTCGAACGCCAGTCGGCCCTGCTTGGAGATGTGCGGATGTCTCATCCCGCGAACGCAGGCCTGAAGTCCGAAATGACAAGAAGCATTCAGCGGACCTATGGCAACAAGTATGTCCAGAGGCTGGTCAAAAGCGTCACGGAGAAGCGGAACGCCCTGGTCCAGACCAAGCTAACCGTGGGACCGGCAGGCGATAAGTACGAGCAGGAAGCCGACAGCGTCGCCAGCCAGGTCGTAAAGGGCCTGGCGGCGGAAAAGCCGTCGCCGGTGCAGAAGCAGGAAGACGCAGTTGGCCAAGCAAAGCTGCAACGCCAGGATGACCTAGATGATGATCTGCAGATGAAGCTGCAACGCCAGGATGATCTAGACGACGATCTGCAGATGAAGCTTCGACGCCAAGATGATCTGGATGACGATTTGCAGATGGCGGCCGACGGGGGGAGGATTGGACTGGAAGGGGGTAGCCTCGACCAGGGGACCGAGAGCCTGATCGAAGGCGCACGGTCCGGCGGCAGCCCGTTGCCCGACCGGCTAAGGGCATCCATGGAGAGCGCCTTCGGAGCGGACTTCAGCGGCGTCCGGGTGCACTCGGACGGCAAGTCCGACGAGCTCAACGACAAGCTGACTTCACGGGCCTTCACCACGGGGCAGGACATCTTCCTGAAGAAGGGCGAGTACAAGCCCGACAGCCTGGGCGGCAAGGAGCTCCTCGCTCATGAGCTGACCCATGTAGTGCAGCAAAAGGGCGAAGAGGTCCAACAAAATTAGCAGAGAAATCCCTTCGCCTGCCCGAACTGATGGTTGAGGTCCCCCAATGATCCGCACAGACGGCAGGAGCAACGGCCAGCTCAGGCCGGTGACGATAACGCCGAACGCCCAGCCGTATGCCGAGGGCTCCGTGATAATCGAGACCGGCCAGACCAGGGTGCTCTGCGCCGTGAGCGTCGAGGAGCGCGTTCCGCAGTTCTTACGCGGCATTGGCAAGGGCTGGGTCACGGCCGAGTATGCAATGCTGCCTCGGTCGACGCTTACCCGCACCCCCAGGGAGTCCAGGACCAGGGGCCGGACCCACGAGATACAGCGGCTAATCGGCCGCTCTCTGCGCGCCATCGTTGACATGGAGAAGCTGGGCGAGCGCACCCTGACCGTCGATTGCGACGTATTGCAGGCCGACGGCGGCACTCGAACGGCCGCGATCACCGGGTCCTACATCGCCCTCCATCAGGCGTGTGCGGGCCTGGTGAAACACGGAATCATAAAAGAAATGCCCATCCGAACGGCCGTCGCGGCCACCAGCGTCGGCATCATCCAGGGCGAAGTCATCCTGGATCTGTGCTACGAAGAGGACTTTGCCGCGGAGGTCGACTTCAATATCGTCATGACCGGTGACGGCGATTTCGTTGAGGTGCAGGGCACCGCGGAGGGTGAGCCCTTTTCCCAGCAGAGCCTTGACGAGGTGTTAAAGGCCGCGAAGGAGGGAATCGGGAAGCTTCTCGAAATTCAGAAAGATGCGATTCGGGGTCTATCAGACGTCTGAATAGAGGCTACTTCCAGTCCTCTTCTTCGAGCCAGGGATTCAGGAAGACCAGCAGCACGACGGCCAGCATGATGGCGAGGAATACTCCGGCGATGGCTCCCAGGAAGGGCAACGCAAACTCCGTACTCGCGTCGGTTATGGTCGCCACTTGCCAGCCCAGAAATGTGACGACCAGCGACGCCGTGCCCATGAACATGACGAATATTCCCAGCCTGCGTCTGACCCTGCGAGACCTCTGGCTGGGTGACTCTTGCTGGTTAAACTGGTGGCCCTGCGTCTTCTCGAAGCCCATAGCTTGTATTTAAATAACCATTTCCCGCACCGTCGGAACCCTTCGCATGTTATTGGGCGACAAAGGCAAAGCCATGTCGAAGTAGGACACGCGGCAAGATGAACGCGAGCGTATCGCGGCAACGAAGGGGATGGATTTGACATCGAGGCGTTTCCGGACAAAAATTCCGCCGGAATACGCCGAAGCTTAACTTGAACCGCTTTTACAGGAGGAGAGCTATGGAGGAGATACGAAGCGATATCCCGCAGGCATTGATGGGAGCGGAGTTCCCGACGCCGAAGAGAGAGCTGACCGTGACTGCGGACTGCGAGCAGATGGGCAAGATGCTCCACGAGGGCCGGACGGAGCAGTTCGTCTTCTACTCGGACGAGCCCGAGGCCATGGGAGGCGAGTCCGGCCATCCAAAGCCCCTGAGCTACATCGCGGCGGGCACCGGCTTTTGACTGCTCACCCAGTTGAAGCGGTACGCTACAATGAAAAACCTTGCGATTACCAGCGCCAAAGTCCACGTCGAGATGGACTACTACCTCACCGGTTCCGTACTGAAGGGCACCGTCGAGAGCGGCTGCTCTGAGGTGCGGACCCACTTCGACGTCGAGTCGGCGGAGTCGGCCGAGTCCATCCGCGAGATCATTCGGCTGGCCAAGCGAGGCTGCTTCGTCGAAAACATGATACAGACGGCGGTCCCGCTGAAGAGCAGCATCGCCCTCAACGGCAAGGAGATCACCGTGGACCTTGAGTGACTAAATTCGCCTCATCCTTCGAGCAAGCTCCGGTGGGTCTGTCTAATCCTGTTGCTTTGCGTAAGAGGCTTCGTTTGGCACGATACGGACATTCACGAGGGAAGTCGCGCCTCCAATACTGCCATGTTTGGCTTTCCTATTTTCTTCGATATGATCGCCTCAAGCCTGTTAGTCAGTGTGCCAGTCAGATACAGAAGCGATTTGTAATGGTCAACTGCGCTCGGGACATTATCATACGCCTCCAAGTACATGTCAGGATTTTCATAATTCGCCCTCAAACGCATTCTATAAAGCAAGTCAGCAATAGATGTTCTGGAAGCTTCTTGGCTAAATCGAGGCGCTCACTTCCCTTCAAATTCGCGCGCATCCGCCCCGGCTTTACTTTTTTGGTTTTCCTGTGAATTTCAAACGATTCTTGCAAGTGCCTGTCCCTTGTCGTACTAAGACTCTTGGCGATGAATGCGGGACCCACAGTATATTTGGGATCTTGCAACTGGCTGAATGATTGAACTTCCTTAGCCGAAGCCATGATGCC
>JADFQF010000268.1 GCA_022561955.1 Chloroflexota bacterium
CCGGGCCTGAAGTCGATGCCTGCCTCCTGGGCTATTGGCTGAAGGGCCTCGACATCGAGCTCACCGTTGAAGTTCAGCCAGAAGTAGTACCCACCGCCCGGCCTAATGTAGCTGACCTTTTCTCCGAGGTGCTCACGAATCGATCGGTCCATGGCGTCCTCACGCGCCCCGTAGGTCTCGCGGAGATGAGCCACGTTGCCTTCGAGCAGGCCCAGAGAGATGGCGGCGTGCACCAGCGTTGAGGTGAAATGATTCAGCCCGCCGCCGCTAACGGATAGCCCCGCGTTAAGAAATCTGCCTATCAGCCTGGGGTTTGCCTGAATCCAACCCGTTCTCAGGCCTGGGGAGAGAATCTTCGAGAACGACCCCAGGGAGATCACGAGGCCTGCCTCCGAGTCGTCGGTCCCGAAAAGCGGTCTGGGCGGCGGAGGGCCGTAGTGCAGCATCTGGTAGACTTCGTCGGCCAGGACGAGAAAGTCGTACCTATCCGCCAGGCGTAGCAGCTCCTTGCGTCGCTCTTCCGAAAGTACGGTTCCGGTGGGATTGTGATACGTGGGAATCGTATAGAGCATCTTTGGTGTGGGGAACGAATTGCCCTTGAGCATCTCTTCGAGCGCGTCCGTCCGAAGGCCATCCCCATCGTTCGGCACGCCGACGACGTTGAGGTGGTGGTCCTCAAATATGCGTTCCACGAGATAGTAGGTGGGGTCCTCCACGTAGACGGTATCTCCGGAATTGGAAAAGAGGGTGCAGCACAGGTCCAGGCCCTGCGACGCCCCGGCCGTCAGAAACAGCGTTTCCGGTTCGACCGGGAAGCCGTACGCCGGCTGCGACGTGAGGAAGGCCGCCAGAGACTCCAGCAGCGGCCCGAAACCCTGTACGGCGCCGTATTGCAGCGGCGTGGGCTCCTCTCCGCCAAGCACGTGGTCGGTGGCCTGCTTGAGCAGCGCGACGGGGTGCAGCCCGGGCGAAGGATGTCCCCAGCCGAGGTCGATGACGCCTTCGGCTATCGAAATAAGAAGCGACGGTAGTGGTTCTTTCAAATGCGTAGGTCCGTCATGTCGGCCCAGCCCGTGGGGCGTAGGCAATCAAGGTCAAGGCGCGTTTCAAGGCAGCACATAGCGTAGCACATAGCTCATATTTCCAGGCGATCGGGTTCAGTATGTCGGAAAAACCCTTCGTTGACAGCGTTCTGCCTGGATTGCTACCCTTCTGACGCCTGGTTAGCTCGTGCCGGTACTTTTCGCGTGAGTGAGGCTACCATTAACATACGAGGGCCGGTCGGTGGACCAACTTCTGCCCTTGGAATCGGAGAAACATATGCAGCCGTTAAGAGACATTCGAGTTCTGGCCATTACTGTATTTCTGGCCGGACCATACTGCAGCATGAACCTGGCGCGCATGGGGGCGGAGGTCATCAAGGTCGAGATTCCCGGCCGTGGCGACCCCGTTCGAGGAAACGGCCCCTTCGCGGGACCCGAGGGCGTGCACGTTACGAAGAAGACCGACGACGACCTGTCGACGCGCTTTCTCAAGCGGAACCAGGGCGTGAAGAGCATTACCTTGAACCTCAGGCATCCCGAGGGCAAGGAGATGTTCCTGGCGATGGCAAAGAGGTCCGACATAGTTTTGGAAAACCTCGCGCCGGGGTCTCTCAGGCGCCTCGGCCTGGGCTACGAAGAGGTCTCGGCCGTAAACCCGGGAATCGTCTACTGCTCCATCTCCGGCTACGGGCAGACGGGACCGTACTCCACGAAGCCCGCGCACGACCCCCAGATTCAGGCCATGAGCGGACTGATGGACATCAACGGCGACCCGGACAGGCCTCCGACTCGCGTTGGCTTCTATATAGGCGACCTCGTCACTCCGCTCTTCGCCTGCTACTCCATCGTCTCGGCCCTGCGCGAGAAAGACCGCACCGGGCAGGGAAGCTATCTCGACGTCTCCATGATGGACAGCCTCAGCGCGCTCATGTTCATGGAGAACCTGGAGGAGGACATGGAGCGCGGCCTGACGCTGCGGACCGGCAACGTTACGCGAAGCGGACCCACCGGCATTTACAGGACAAAGGACGGCGACATCTCGCTGACGGCGGCCAGCGACGAGCAGTGGCAAAAGCTCTCTAACGCGTTGGATGCGCCGGAGTTTTTACATGACGACAGGTTCAAGGACTTCCACAGCCGGACCATCAACGTGGAGGCGGCCAGGGAGGAGATTCAGGTCCGCGTCCAGGAGTACACCCGCGACGCTATCTTGAAGCGGTTCGAGGAGTTTGACGTTCCCTGCGGCCTGGTCAGGCTCGCCGGCGAGGTGGTGGAGGACAGACACTTCTGGGACCGAGGCACGTTCCAACCGATCAGGCACGCGAAGATGGAGGAGGCCGTCCCCGGCGTCGGGTCTGGATTCCCCGTCATGTTCTCCGGCAAACAGCTCGATGAGATGTCGGGCGCGCCGACCCTGGGCATGAACAATGGCGATGTCTACGGCGACTTGCTCGGCCTATCCTCCGATGATCTAAAGCGGCTGGAACAGGAGAAGGTCATCTGAGCGGCCGAGACCACCGTTGGGTAATAAGGGAGAAAAAATGAAATTTGAGGCCAGACCCTTGCGATCGGTGCTCTACGTGCCTGGAAACAAAGAGGACTGGATGCGCAAGGCCCCGAAGTACGGCGCGGACGCCCTCATACTGGACCTGGAGGACTCGGTGCCAACCGACGAGAAGGCGGATGCCCGGTCGTCCGTCCGTAAGATCATAGGCGAGCTGGGGTCGGACGGCCCGGCGCTCTTTGTCAGGGTGAATCCCCTGGAGACCGGCATGACGGGCGATGACCTGGAGGCCGTCACCGGACCGGGCCTGTACGGAGTCTTGTTGCCCAAGGTGCAGGCCCCCAGCGACATCGTCGAGGTCGACGTGCTTCTCAGATACTTCGAGAGACGCGCCGGCATGGAGATCGGCGGAGTGTTCATCGACCCCGGCCTGGAGACCGCCCAGGGCATACGCAGCGCATATGAGATCGCGACGGCCTCCGACCGCGTGGCCCACATGGGTGGCAGCGCAGGCAAAGGGGGCGATACCGCGCGGTCGATCGGCTTTCAGTGGACCCCGGAGGGCATGGAGTCGCTCTTCATACGCTCCAAGGTGCTGGTCGACTCGCGAGCGGCGGGCGTCCAGTATCCGCTGACCGGCGGCTGGTTCGATATACGCGACCTGGACGGGCTACGGAGCCTCGCGGTCCAGGCGAAGCAGCTCGGCTACATGGGCATGCATCTCATTCATCCCTCCCACGTGCCCGTCGTAAACGAGGTATTTACGCCTACCGACGAGGAGATCGCCCGGTGGAAGGGGCTGGTCGACGCGATGGAGGAGCAGCGAAGGTCGGGCGGCGCGGCGGTGACCTACGGCGGCGACATGGTCGACATCGCCCACGAGCAGACCGCCAGGGCAATGCTTCAGATGGCGGAAAAGCTA
>JADFQF010000269.1 GCA_022561955.1 Chloroflexota bacterium
GAGCTCCTCTTCGGCGCCTCGAATGAGTCCCTCTATCTTTTCCAACCGGCCTATGGCGTCGTTCGGGAAGGCTTCGAAATGGGGAAGCTTCTCGATCTGACCTTCGGCTTCGACCAGAGCGGTCCAGTCCTCCCAGGCGTCTGTGATTCGCCTCAGCTCTCTGCGGTCGGACTCCAGGGATCTGACCTCGATATCAGCTACTTGGATCGCGGTCGTGAGCCGCTCTCTGTCGGCGACCAGCGTAGCGTAATGGTCGACGTTATTCCGAATCTCAGCCAACTTCTCGTCAACGGCCCTGAGCTGGGACACGAGCTCCGCCACGACCTGCTTTCTTCCGCTGGGGAGGTAAATCTTATCCCTCTTGGATTGCAATGACTTGAACGCGTCGGGCAGCCTGGTCGCACCCAGTCCCACGCTGTAGACCTGGCCGTTGACGTTGGCGTCGCTCAGGACGTTACCGGCCTGGAGCTCGCCGAGGCTGAACGCAAAGACGGTCTTGAACACATCTGAAGACGTGTTGCCGAGGAGAACGGACAGCCTCGACTCGGGCATTAGATTGCCGGAGCTGTCCGAGAGGGTGACCGCCCCACCGCCGCCGCCGACGTGTCTCTCGATGGTGTATAGCCCTTCGGCGTCATCGACCACGGTCAGCCGACCTCCATGCCGTCCGCCATTAATCGGATGGAAATGGGCGTCCCTATTTCTGGTGGGAAACCCGAACAAAACGGTCCGTATGAACTCCAGCAGAGTGCTCTTGCCCGCCTCGTTGCGGCCGTAAAATATGACGAGCCGCGACGTCAGAGGGCCAACGGCGTAGTCATGGAAGTGGCCAAAGCCGTCGACGAAGAGCTCGCTGATCCTCACTCCGTCTCCTCCTCCATGAGCTCGGCGAGACAGAGGGCCTCGGCCTCGGCGACAAGCTCGTTCATCTCCTCCATGGTCGGAGCATTCCCCCTGAGGTAGCGGCCGGAATTGCCTCCCGAATAGAGCTCGTCCAGTATCCCGTTCATTTCGCCCAGCGCGGTCTGGTCAAGCCGCACGGCGTCGGACAGCCTCAAGAGGTCGGCCACGAAATCCGAGCCCAGCGCCCTCTTTTCCCTGTCGAAGATTGGAGTAGTCGAGTGCTCTATGCGCTCACACCATATGAAGGGCGAGCGGCTCTTCCATCGGAGGTTTACGTCCTCCAGTAGCTGCTCTACGAAGTCGGGCCGCATCAGCGTGGAGTGAAGCCCGCCGCTGCCCGTCAGCGAGAGCCTGACCACGAGATGCCTGTCGTCGGCCTCGCTCTGGAGCGCGGCCAGGCGGTCATCGATGGCGTCGAGAAGCTGCTGCTCCGTTTCCAGCTCCGCAATGGATATCTCGGCGGAACCCCAGCGCACGACGTCCACGGGGCGAAACTCCATGTGTACCTCACGAGATTCGGCCACATCCACGACGTAGACGCCTCTGGCGCCGGACTCGTTCACGTGCCGCCCCTGAGGGTTGCCCGGATAGACGACGGCCGGGTCTGACTCCCGCAGTATCTGCCTCGTGTGGACGTGGCCGAGCGCCCAGTAGTCGTATCCGGTATCGACCAGGTCGCTCAGGCTGCACGGAGCGTATGGGTCGTGTGCGGTGTTGTTGTCGACGTTGGCGTGGATGAGGCCTATGTTAAATGGGCCCGGCCCGGCCTTTTCGAAGGCGGGGATTAGGTTCTCTCGCACCTCACGCTGCGGGTAGCTGACGCCGTGCACGACGACGCTGTCCGGGGCCTCCGGAAACACCGGGACGTGCTCGACCTGCGGGCCGAATCGGTGGCAGCTCGGCGGCAGGTCCAGCCGGGACTCCCAGCCGTCCAGCGGGTCGTGGTTTCCGTGACAGACGAAGGAGCGGATGCCGGCTTCGTCGAGCCGCAACAGGCCGGCGCCGAATTTCCGTTGTGCCTTCAGGCTCCTGTCGGCGCCGTCGAATACGTCGCCGGCCACGAGCAGCGCGTCCACCCGTTCTCTGATGCAGAGGTCGATGATGTTGTCGTAGGCCCTGAAAGTCGCCTCGGCCAGCACCGACGCGATATCGTCGTCCATGTTCTCCATACTTCGGATGCCCACGAACGGGCTGTCCAGATGAAGGTCGGCGGCGTGAACGAATTTTATCAATGACATGGGTCTGGTATTTCCAACGCAGGCTCGCGGAAATGGTTAGCAAAATAGAACGTATGACCAGTAACACAATATCATATTCTTAACGTTCTCCGCCTTCGAAAGCACTCTGGAATCTTGCGGCTGAATCTCGGCCAGGCTCGGAGCCCTTGTCGTTGGTGAACATGCGATGCAGGCCGATCGATTGGTGGACGCAACCTCAATTCATGGAGCTTGAAAAGGCCCGTTAAGATTTGACTGCATCTCGGGGGTGATGGTAAGGTCTTGGCATCCCCCAAGAACGTAAGGTTCTTCTTCGCACGCCACAAAAAGTGGAATCCAGCCTCAAAAGTCTTGACTGTCCCCGATCCCCTCAAGCTCATAATCATGCGGAGGAATCAGATATTTGAATAGTTACACGGAGCGCGATACGGAAGCTTATTACGATAATCAGGATGCAATCTACAGCTCTTTTTGGGACCCCGATGGAAGCGTCCACTGGGGCTACTTTGATGAACACACCGGCAATGACTTTCTCAAGGCATGTTCTAATCTCGACCGAATCATGGCCGAAAAAGCCCAGATCACTCGTGATTCCAGGGTGTTGGACCTCGGCTGCGGCAACGGCACGACGTCGCTCCGCCTGAATGAAGAGCTGGGATGCGAGGTAGTCGGCATTGATCTCAGCGGCGTGCGAATCGACAACGCGAGAGAGGCACTGGGGGAGCAGTCCCCGGACGTACAGGCGAGGGTTAGCTTTGAAAAGGCTGTCCGCGACCAGTCTCCCCTTCGAGGACGGCTTCTTCACCCACGTGTGGAGCCAGGCTACCCTGTACCATGTTCACGATCAAGAAGCCGCTCTGAGGGAAGCCTATCGGGTGCTCTGTGACAGCGGCGTCTTCGTCTTCGACGACCTGTTCAAGCCTGTGCCTACGGTTAGCGATAATGCCCGCAAGCATGTGTACGAGCGTCTGCTGTTCGATACGGACTATAACTTCGAGACTTACCAGAAGGCCCTCGAGGCCGTCGGGTTCACCATTCGCGATACCGAGGACCTATCGCCTCACCTGAAGATGAGCTACTGGTGTCTCGCTACGATGACCCACAACAAGAGCGGCGAACACGCCGAGCATTACAGAGAGCTGTCCCACTCCTACGAGCAGACGGCGCTGGCATGCAGCAATCGCGAGGTCGGCTGGGGCCTTTTCAACTGCCAGAAGCAGGTCAATTCAAGCGACTAGCGACAGGAGCCCCCTCAATGGCCGAAGAGCAAAATGTAATCCAGTGGGTGTACGCGTCCAAGAACGAGCAGGAGCTGGCCGAGCGTTA
>JADFQF010000270.1 GCA_022561955.1 Chloroflexota bacterium
GGTCACTTTGACCGTATAAACCAGACGATTGCCGGCCATTACGGTGTTGGGAGTCGATGTGAGTGACGTAAGCTCCAGGTCTGCCTCGGCGGTTATCGTCGTATCTTGCGTGGCCGAATTATTGGAGGAGTCAATCTCGTTGGAATCTGAGCTCGCCGTCGCATTCAAGGTTACGGTCTCACCGTCTGCCGCGCCCTGGCCTACGTCGAGCGTGAGATCGAACGAGCCGGACGCCGACGCCGCGATGGTCCCCAGCACACACGTGGCCGAGCCGTCGGGATCGTTGTTACAGCCGTTCGTAGAATTCACATCGACTTCCGCCGGCAGGGTCAACAAGTTGGTGACCTGAACGTTCTGCGCGTCGGAAGGTCCGCCGTTTTGGACCGTCACCGTGTACACGAGCTGGCTTCCCACGGTGACCGGGTCAGGACTATCCGTGACCTCAATTGATAGGTCTGAATCGGTGTCGACCTCAGTAACTACAATGTCGCTGTCGTTGCCGGAGTTCGGGTCTTGTGTCGGTACTGAGGAGACCGTGGAATCGATAGTGACGGAGACGCCGTCCACCGTGGCCGGATCAAGGTCGAGGGTTAGCTCCTTCTGCACTTCGGCCCCGGCTGCGACCGTTCCAAGGACGCAGGTCACGACATCCGCGATCTCCGAACACCCGCTGGGCAGCGGCAAAGCGAAGTCGACTCCCGCAGGCAGAGAAAACGTGTTTTCGAGCTCGACGTCCTGGGAATCGGACGGACCCGCGTTGTTTACAGTCACGGTGTACGTCCACGGCTCCCCGGCTATGGCTGGAGGGTCGAGCTCAGTTACCGCGACTGAAAGGTCCGCCTCGGTCGTTATCTCCGTATCTTCGCTATCCGTGTTGTTGCTGGATTCGGGGTCACCCGTGGTCGAGGAGACCACGGAAATTATGGAGATACCGTCACCCTTCGCCGCGGCCGGGTCGAGTGTGAGGGTTATCTCCTTCTGCACCTGGCCGCCGGCTGCGATCGTCCCGAGGTCGCAGGTCACGACATCCGCGCTCTCCGAGCACCCGCTTGGCAAAGACAGCTGGAAATCCACGCCCGTAGGCAGAGTAAAGGAATTTACGAGCTCGACCGCCTGAGCTTCAGACGGGCCCGCGTTGTTGACAGTCACCCGGTAGGTAAGCGGCTCCCCGGCTATGGCTGGAGGGTCGAGTTCGAATATAACGACCGAAAGGTCCGCCTCGGCAACGACCTGCGTATTCTCAATATGCGTGTTGTCGCCCGGTGTCTGCTCGATGCCTTCGCCGGACACCTCTACGTGGTTAGCCAGGGTCGTGCCGTCCGCGACATCGGCTGGTACATCGACGGTTACGTCGAATATCCTCTCCATTGGAACCGTCCCCAAGTCGCAGGTCAACGTGCCGATGGGACCTTCCGTACAGTTCCCGTCCGAGGTAACGAATGTGACGTTTGAGTCCAGCGTATCGACGACTATCACTTTCTTGGCCGGCGTGGAAGTGGCGTTCGTTACGGTAATGGTAAAGGTAAGCTGGTCTCCGGCCATTACCGGGTCAGCGCTATCGGTCTGTCCAATCGTCAATTCAATGGGCGTGGAGGTCGCCGCCAAAAACTTTGGAACGGTCGCCCCGAAGGTCGAGCCACCCTCCGGTAGTGCGATCGATGGAAGATCGATAGCTGGAGACACCGATTCGAGGCGAGAGGCCGCCTCCGTGACGGCCACGGCGGGAAGCTGAGGTGACAACGCCAGAAAGAAAACGAAGGAGAGGAGCGAAATCAGCCAAGGCCTCCAGGACGGGACCATCCCGGTTAGTATCCTGAAGGGACCAGAGAACAATTCCGTCACCGCTTCCACTCCATCACCACCCACAATTCGACCTATGATTCCCCGCGCCATCAAAGTCGTCCTATCGTCTCGTGTTCAATGCAAAAAGGGGCATCCGACAGCTAACACTCTAGACTACGGACGTGAAACGAGGGGTGAACAATCGGTGACTCTTAGGGAACATTCTCTGGTCGAAGTCTTGGAACCTTTGCGGGACCTGTCCCTATCTTTAATCTACTGCGACGCCGGGAACGCCTGCAACAGCACCCACGAAGCGGTTTCCGTATCGGAAGCGAGAGAGAAGGCGAAGGAGTGACAAGAAGCGCGCCCTTCAAACCTTGCGTTTACATGCCCCTGTGCCGTTGGAATTTATAGCTCGAGTACGAGCACCCACATAGGGCCCCGACCGACGTCGTACGTGCGCATGAGCTCCAGGACGCCGTCTCCTCCGATACGATAAGCCGCCAGTCTTCCCGATTCCAGACCGGCGGAGTAAAGAAACGCTCCGGTAGGGTCGATGCCGAAGGCCCTGGGGACCGGCTCGGCCTCCACGATGGCGGTCCGCCGCAGCCTTCCCGTGGATGGGTCCACGGCGAAGCAGGCGATGCTGTTGTGGCCCCGGTTGGGGGCGTAGAGAAATCTTCCGGACGGCGTGATGTGGATCTGCGCACAGGAGTTTCGCCCGCTGTAATCGTCGGGAAGCGTCGGCACGGTGTGAATTGGCGTCAGGGTGCCTCGCGTTTTGTCGAAGTCGTACGCGGTGACGCTGCAGCCTTGCTCGTTGGAGAAGTAGACGACATCCAGGCTCGGATGAAAGCAGTAGTGTCTCGGACCCGTCTCGGGCTCTTGGGCCACCTTGAACGGGCTGTTCTCCGAGAGTCGTCCGGTCTCGACATCGAACCTGAACTGAAAGATCTCGTTGGGGCCGTTGCCTCCCGCGATGTGCGGAAGGAAGGCGTAGGAGTTGGAGGGGTCGGTCTGCATGCAATGAGCGCCGGGGGCGGTTGCACGCCATTCGACGGGCGGCGTCTGCACCGTCCCATCCGTGCCTATGGCGTGGACGGCGGCCCTGCCCCCGCTATAGTAGGCCGATAGCAGGTAGCGCCCGGTGCGGTCGGTCGACATGTAGCAGGGGTCGGATTCGAGCTGTGCCGTGCCGAGCAACGTCAGCCCGCCTGAACCTGGGTCTATGCCATAGGTGTCGATCTGAGTTACGTCCCGCCTTCCCACGTACATGAGCTTCTTGTCCGGGTCCACGGCAAGCGGCGCGGGCCGCCCCTGAACGTCCAGCCGGCGCAACAACTCGAGGCCGCCGCTGTCCGCGTCCATCGAATATGTGGAAATCTTGTCCTCTTCGGAGAGCGTGACGTATAGATAAAAAGCCATTTTCAGCCCCTGGTTATTAAGATCGCACCTTACTGAAGACCTCAGCCCTCAGCGAGCTTCCTGCCGAGGTTGACCATCATATCATCGACCATGGCCTCGAGGTCGAATTTCGGCGACCATCCCCACTCTCTTCTCGCGGCGGAATCATCCAGGGAGTTGGGCCACGAGTCGGCGATGGACTGGCGCAATGGGTCAATGTCATAGTCCATGACGAAGTCTGGGACGTGCTTACGTATCGC
>JADFQF010000009.1 GCA_022561955.1 Chloroflexota bacterium
TTCTGGTGAACGAGCTCAGGCAGTCCTTGGTCGACTGATCGGGGAGGTCGCTAACGCTCGACGTCCCGGCCCGTTATCATAGTCTGCAGGGATTGGAAGCGTTTCCCGTCGACAGCACTTCTAATCCATCAGAAGTCGCACATCGGACCTCGGCAGATTCATCTGGACATTCCTTCCGGAAGGAGCCACCCATGTTCAGACTCGCAGCCTGTATTTCCAATGCGGGGACGCCCGCCATAATCGCCGGCCTGATCTTTACCGCCGCGCTGGTTCTCGGCGCGTGCGGCAGGGATGAGATCGGGACGCCGTCGCAGACGTCTCCGGCGCCGGCCGTTGGGACCGCCACGGATGCCCCCGCGCGGGAAGCGCCGCGAGCACCCTCACCTGAGCCCTTCGTCGACGTTTCCGAGACGCCGGCGTCGGTACACGTGACCCTGGATGCAGCCAAAGAGGTGCTCACGACCGTGGAGGTCGTGAAGATACTGACCCCATCGATCGTGCAGATCGTGACCGAGTCCCTATCCATGGGACTCTTCAATCAGCCGATACCCAGCAGGGGCGTTGGGACCGGTGTCATCATCGACACCGAGGGCCACATCATGACCAACAACCACGTTATTACCGGTGCGCAGAGGATAATCGCGACTTTGGCCAACGGCGAGAGCTACTCGGTCGAGGTGATCGGCGGAGATTTTCAGACAGACCTCGCCGTCGTCCGCATCAACGCTTCGAACCTTCGGCCCGCCAAGCTCGGCGTCTCTTCCGAGCTGGAAGTGGGCGAAGACGTCATCGCCATCGGGCACGCCCTTGGACTGGCAGGGGGCCCAACCGTCAGCAAGGGGGTCGTGAGCGCTCTGGGCAGAACGATCGACACGGACTCCCAGAACACCATCGTTGAGCTGATTCAGACCGACGCCGACATTAACCCTGGAAACAGCGGCGGCGCGCTGGTCAACAACGCCGCCGAGGTCGTCGGTATCAACACCGCGATCATTCAGTCGGCAAGGGGCATCGGCTTTGCCATTAACATCGACGACGCCAAGGTCGTAGTACAGCAGCTCATCGACAAGGGGTACGTAGAGCGAGGATTCATGGGCATCTCTCCAGTTAACGTCACCCCCGGTCTCGCAGAGAGATTCGGCTTCGCGGTTAAAGAGGGAATAATCGTCACGCGGGTGATCTCGGGCACGGCGGCCGCCAGGGAAGGCATACGGGTCGAGGACATAATAGTGCAGCTTGGCGACACTCCCATTCGCAATACCGGGGAGCTGTCAAAGTTCCTCATCTCTCATCTTCCGGGAGAGACCATCGACGTGGTCTTCTACAGAGGCCGGGACCGGATCGTGGTCGAAATCACGCTTGGAGGCAGACCCTAGATCGGCTGGCCGCGAACGCCGGAGGTCGGCTCCTCGATCAGACGGCGCGCTCAGTAGGGATGCGCCAGTCCATGCCTTCCGTCTTCCGCAAGAATTCGGCGTTCAGCGCCCTGTTGGATGCCACGACGCCGTCACTGAATAGGCCTGCCCGCTTTCCCGAGCGGTCGGTCACGATTCCCCCGGCCTCCTCGACCAGCAGCATCCCCGCCACCTGGTCCCATGGGGCGAGACGATGGTGGAAGTAAAGGTCGACCCGGCCGGCGGCCGCATAGGAGAGACCCAGTGCCGCCGAGCCAAGGATGCGAACGCTCCAGAGATCCGGCCACAGCTTTTTGATCACGTCCAGGCTGTAGAGCGTACCCTCACGACCGTAGCTGATGTCCGCGGCCAGAGAACTTTCGACGAATGTTGCCTTCTCCGACACCCTGATGGGTTTATCGTTGAGGAACGCGCCCTTTCCTCGCTCGGCGTAGAACATCTCCTTCAGGAGAGGGTCGTAGTTGACGCCTACGACGACCTCGCCGTCCAGAGCCAGTCCTATGACGAGCGATACCACCGGAATTCCGGCCGCATAGTTGCGGGTGCCGTCCACCGGGTCGACAATCCACACGTAGCCGGAATCCGCCCTGTCTCCCAGCGATTCCTCTCCCAGGAAGCCCATATCCGGGTACTCCCTGTCGAGGACGGACTTCATGAGAGCCTCGGACTCCCTGTCAACATCGGTCACGATATCGCCGACGCCCTTGTAAGAGATCTCCTTGACATCATAGAACCTGTCCGCCAGGATTTCACCGGCCAGTGAGGCGATCTCGCGTGCGACCTCCAATGCCGTTTTGCCGCTCGTGCTAAGTGGTATCTCAGCCAATTTCACTCCTCGTACGAAAGACTGAGACGAAGTTTAGCTCATGACTGGTCGCTGGTCGAGCAATCGGACATTATTCGGATATGCCGGCCCCTGTGAATACCTTCGAATTGCCCGCCTATGCCGCCGGTCACATCATTTCAATGCGTTTAACACAGAAATGCGTTTCATGAAAACTCACCAAAAGAGCCAACGCGAATTTACGCAATTTAATATTCATTTTCAGGACCCATATCCCCAGAAGAGGCTCATTAATCTTGATATTCGTAAGGCCGTGACCACAATATCTCTGAAAGGCGAAATATGGTCAATGTCTAAGACAAATCTCGAACATTTGACGTCTTGTGTAGCTTAGCAAGAGGTGTGCTAGAATCATGGCCTCAACATTGAGTTGCCGAGTTAGTCGAACCCGATCAGATCGTACCAACGCCTGTATGAAGCCGTGCATGCTCACGCCTTAGTCTACCACCACAGGGATGGCCGAAGGTCCAGATCCGGCGCGCTCCAGGCCTTATTATCTTCACAGACCTGTTCTAATTACGGGCCAAGAAGCATATAAATCGTCACTTTTCTTTCTTAGATTTCAAGGAGCGTCCAGTACAACGTGTCAACTGAAAGAGCCTTAAAGGACGATCCAGCGACTGTAGCTTCACAGCAGCCAAATCATATATGGAAGGCCGCTCTAGGAGAACTACAGCTACAGGTCACACGTCCCAGCTATGAGACTTGGCTTAGAGACACCACGGGTGTGTCGTTCGGCGATGGGGAATTCGTCGTTGGGACGCCCAATGCTTTCGTGGCCGAGATGCTCGAGCAGCGCATGTATTCCCTCATATCCCAGGTGCTGGAACGCATAACGACGCACAAGGTAGACGTGCGCTTTCAGGTGATGGACGCGGCGGCGCCGGCCGAGACCGAGGGCAAGGCCTCTTCCGATATCGGAGACGCTGCAGCCTCCACGGTACACCAGGGCGGCGCCTCGACGATGCCCTACAGGCAGATGTCGCCCAATCCCAAATACACGTTCGAGACCTTCATCGTAGGTAAGTCGAATGAGCTTGCCCACGCCGCTGCACAGGCGGTCTCCGAACGCCCGGGACAGGTGTACAACCCCCTGGTGCTCTATGCGGATGTCGGCCTCGGAAAGACCCATCTCCTTCACGCCATCGGCCACCGGATTCTGGCGCAGGGCCTGAGCCTGATCTACGCAACGACCGAGGAGTTCACGAACGAGTACATCAAGGCCATCCGTGAGGGAAAGACGGAGGACTTCAGGCAACGGTATCGGAACGCCGACGTACTGCTCCTGGACGACATCCAGTTTCTCATCGGCAAGGAGCAGACTCAGGAGGGCTTTTTCCACACATTCAACGCCCTGCACATGAACAACAAGCAGATCGTGATCACGAGCGATCGCCCCGTATCCGCGTTGTCCCTTCTGGACGACAGAGTCCGTTCGCGGCTCGCAGGCGGGCTCGTAGCAGACATTCAACCTCCGGACCTGGAGACGCGGCTGGCTATTCTAAACGCCAAGGCCCAGTTCTTGGGTCTTCACGTTCCCAAGCAGGTCATAGAGTACCTGGGCGAGAGGATTCACAAGAACATACGCGAGCTGGAGGGCTGCCTGAATCGGGTCGTCGCCTACGCTCAGTTGACTCGCCGCAGCCTGGACACGGACCTCGTCAAGCAGGTGATCGCCGAGGCCATTCAACGGTTCCGCACAAACCAGCTCACCGAAGATGCAGTGTTGGACGCGGTGGCAGACCAGTTCGGTGTCTCTAAAGAATCTCTCCTCGGACCCAAGCGCGACAAGAAGACGGCTCTTGCACGCCACGTGGCGATGTACATTCTCCGGGAAGACGCGGATATGGGCGCAACGGCCATCGCTCGGGTTCTCGGCCGAAAGGACCACACCACGGCACTCCACGGCTGTAAGAACATCGAGAAACTGATGAACGTAGATGCACGGCTGCGGAGGGACGTCATCACCGTGCGCGAGGCGCTCCTGGCGATATAGGCGTACCTTAACCGTAGCCCGGCAACCGTCTCGCCTTGGGATGAATTCTCCACGCGACGCGCTGAATCACCGCGTATTTTCCTCATTTCACAAGGGAATCCCCTCTAACGCAACTTTCGATTTATGTGTATAACCCGGCAATTATCGTGGATAACTAGCCCCTAATGTGCATAACATCCGCCAACAACACCCTCCACCTCCAGCGCCCTGGACTCACAACAAACTATGCACCTATTCATACTATGCTTCTCCACATACTGCGCCATGTTAGAATTACCTTGCACTCTACGGCCATCCAGTAAAATACAGACCGTGAACGCGACACCATGCTATGCAAGTAACTATCAAGCTTTCAGACGCCCGTCTATCCACGAAGTACACATCATTATTACTGTGTACGGTTAAACGTATACATGATTGATCAGGTAGATATACACGTCGTCAGTGGAAAAGGCGGTAATGGCGTTGTTAGTGGACGCAGGGAGAAGTTTGTGCCACGTGGAGGGCCTGATGGTGGAGATGGTGGAGATGGTGGCAGCTTACGGATCACCTGTGACTCGAATGTCAACACATTGCTCGAATATCGTTACAAGCGACATTTCACTTCTGGCGACGGCAGTAATGGTGCGGGTGCACTGAAGCATGGCAAGAATGGCGAAGATATCGAGCTTATCGTGCCTGTGGGGACACAGGTTTTGGATAAGGCAGAGTCCATTCACATAGCGGACCTGGCCATCTCCGGTCAGAGTATCGTAGTTGCCCACGGCGGCAAGGGCGGCAAGGGGAACGCTCGCTTCACCACACCTACGAATCAGTATCCTCTCCTGGCTGAAGAAGGGGAGCCTGGCGAGGAGATCAATCTCAGGCTCGAGCTGAAGTTGCTCGCGGATGTAGGGATAATCGGTCTGCCAAATGCGGGGAAGTCGAGCTTACTGGCTGCGGTCAGCGCGGCCAGGCCAAAGATCGCGGGGTATCCGTTCACGACGCTTGAGCCCGTGCTCGGCGTGGTCGGTCAGCAGGATGAGAGCTTCGTGATGGTTGACATTCCGGGCCTGATAGAAGGGGCACACGAGGGGATTGGCTTGGGCCATGATTTCTTGCGTCACGTAGAGCGTACACGGGTGCTCATTCATATGGTTGACGGCTCTACCGTTAGCCCTGTGGAGGACTACGAGCAGATTAACCAGGAGCTTCGACTGTACAACGAAGATCTCATGACTAAGCCGCAGATCATTGTGATTAACAAGATTGATATTCCAGAGGTGCAGGAGGCGTTGTCGGGGCTAAAGTCACTGTTTGCGGGGATGGATACGGATGCTCCGGTGTATTGTGTGTCGGCCGTAGGTCGACAGGGGCTGGACGCGCTGTTGAATAAGGTGCTGGAGGTCCTGGACGAAACGAAGGCCCGGCATCAGGCCGTCGTCGTCGCGCCTCAAGACGTGGTTACGGTTCTCAGACCCAAGCCAAGGAGGGAGCGTACGAAAGTCCACCGTGAGGATGACACGTATATTGTGACGTCGCCGAGAGCTGCTCGCATTGCGGCCTTGTTGGACGAGTCTGACTGGAATGCAAGGATTCAGTTCTATGGTTATCTCCAGCGTGCGGGAATAGTGCGGGCGTTGGAGGAGGCGGGCGTAGGCCCCGGGGATACGGTCCGCTTCGGCGATATGGAGTGGGAATGGGAGTGATTTTCTTGCTCTCGATCGAAAAGTATATTTGTGTAAGTAGGTCCCGGACATAAGACGGAAGAAAAGCTTGAAGATCGGCATATTTGGGGGGACGTTCGACCCTATTCACCTGGGTCACCTGATGGTCGCCGAGGAGGCCAGGGTCTTGCTGGAACTCGACCAGGTCATCTTCATACCCGCCGGGCGGCCCTGGTTCAAGTCCCAGCAGCATGTCACGGACGTGAAGCACAGGCTGGCGATGGTCGAGTGCGCCACCGCGGCCAACCCATATTTCAGCGTTTCCGAGATCGAGACGACGAGGTCCGGCCCGACTTACACGGTTGAAACGCTCAAAGAGCTGCGCGAGAAGTACTCCCCCGAGGACCAGCTGTTTTTCATTATCGGCGTCGACTCTCTCCGGGAGGTAGACCGCTGGCAGCACCCAGAGCAGCTATTCGAGATGGCTACGCTGGTTGGAGTGTCCAGGCCGGGGCATGAGGACTTCGACCCTGCGTCGCTTGAAGCCATCGCCCCCGGAGCCTCCGATAAGGTTGTCATGCTGGACGGGCCCCTCGTGGAGATCAGCGCTACGGACCTCCGCCACAGGGTAGCGACTGGGGTGTCCATAAGGTATCGTGTGCCGGAATCGGTCGAAGCCTACATACGCGAGCACGGGCTGTATCTGTCCGAACATGGGTAGGGGTCGGGTGACGGATTCCACATAGGCGAAGGTGAGAAGGCTGGCGCGATGAAAGGATTTTCGTAGCTCAACCAAGGCAGCTTACTCCTGTGGTAAGCTAAAAACAGTGATCGCATTTGAAACGGCGGGGGAGCGAATGGCAACAGGCGTAGCGCCTCTGAACCCCGACACCATACTCCAGGAATCCGGAGCCTGGCTGGAAGGGGATTTCTTACTGGCGTCCGGTAGCCGCAGCACCTTCTACTTCGACAGCAAGCCTTTTACGTTGAATCCGAAATACGCGGAGTTCGTGGGAAAGTATTTCTTCGACAGGCTGAAGGATTCAGGCGCGGTCGCGGTAGGCGGCATGGCCCTCGGGGGCATCCCACTCGTGTCCCATATCGTGCCCGTAAGCGAGAGAGAGGGACATCCCCTTCCGGGCTTCTACGTCAGACCGGAGCCGAAGACGCGCGGCACCTTGAAGCTCATCGAAGGCAATCTTCCCGAAGACCCGACACAGCCCGTAGCCGTGATAGACGACATCGTCACCCGTGGCGGCTCCATACTCAAGGCGATAACCGCTGTAGAGGAGGCGGGCAACCCCATCGTGCGGGTGATGTGCATCCTGGACCGGAACGAGGGTGGCCGAGAGGCGCTGAGGGAACGAGGCTACGAGCTCGAGGCTATGTACACGGTCGAGACCGACGAGAACGGCGTAAAGAAGCCTGTATTCCACCCCTGACTCAGGCGACATGATTAATTTGATGAATGCCCTGGGCGTTTGCCTGGGGTTTTTGTTATCCTGACCGAGGTCACCTGGCTGAGATTTCTGCTGGTCGGTAAAAATAGGCGCTTCGGTCAGTGCGTTTTGGGGCCGGCGGTGGGGCGAAGCCCACTCGTTGGACGAGCAGCCGCGTAAATCTATCACAGTGGTACAAGATCATGAGACTGACGTTCGTGCGACATGGGGAGTCTACCGCTAACGCCGAAGGGAGGCTGCAGGGCCACGCCGATTTCGAGCTGAGCGACGTCGGCCGGACGCAGGCCAGGGCCCTCCACGACCGATTCAAGGGCGAGGACTTCCAACCAACTCACGTCTACTCCAGCCCTCTGAAACGCACCGCCGAGACCGCCCAGATAGTATCAGCCTCCTGGCCCCTAACGATCTCCTATTCGGACGACCTCAAGGAGCATGATATCGGCATATTTTCGGGGCTTACATGGCTCGAGATATACAGCCGATTCCCGGAAGTCGCGGCGGAGTACGAAGAGTCCGGGAACTGGGACGTGGTCGAGGGCGCCGAGACTTTGGCTCAGCGTAGAAGCCGCGGCAGTCGCGTGGTTGAGAGCCTGCTGGACCGACACGGCAACGATGATCGGGTGCTCGTATTCACCCACGGGGGTATCCTGGCGTTCATGATCGCAAGCCTGCTCGGCACGGACCGCACCTGGGGGCTAGGCGCGCAGAATACCGGCATCTTCGACTTCAGCCTGGACCTCGAACGCTGGTCACATGAAGGCAACCTGCTCCACAACTCCGCCCTCTGGCGCATCTCGCGATTCAACGACGCGTCGCACGTATCGAGCGTTCAATAGGCGAGGCCTCTGCTCCTGAGCGTGCCGTGATGGGCATTGCCCGCATTGATTGGTCCGAATGCAATTTGATGTCCCATTGGAGCTCATGTCAGAGGGTGCGCAGACACACTTTGTCCATCGCGGGCCACACTTTCGGAATAGTATAAGAACTTTCCAAAAACTAGACCTCTTTCAAACTAAGCGTCATTTTCGAGCTTCGTGTATCTTCGTTCTATAGTGTCTTCTTGGCCTGGTTGACTGCCTCATGGGAATAAACCAAAGCCAAAACTTTACGTTAAAGAGGGCACTGTGAGGAGGGCTAAATTGCGGCAGACTGATCCGGTCACCAACGAGAACAGCTGGCGAAAGGTGGAGTCGGCGCTAGTAGGCGCCATAATGGGCAAGGCGTTGGAGGACGAAGAGGTGAGACCGCCGGAGACACACATAGAGCCGCCCCCAAGGCCGGTCACAGCATCGTTGCAACCCAGGCCTCCGAGGTCGGCGACCCAGGCGGACATCCATCACCTGGACAAGATGGTGGCGGTCCTTCGGGATGAGCTGGAGCTTCACAGGACCGAGGTCCAACGTCTGCACGTGCTCCTGCGACAGGGAACGAGCGGCGAGACCCGCTACGTCCGGCGTCAGGGCGGTGACACGTGGTGGCGCAAATTCTGGCTACGCGCCGGCTACTAGCCATGCTTATCGAGGCCCCGGAACCTCCGGGGCCTTTCTTTTTGACTTGATCCATCAATTTCATGCGAGCCGTCATCGCAGCGCTTGCCATTTGAGGTGGGCTCACCACACCTATTTCACACCGAGCCCAAACCGCCAACCACATTAAGCGTTCCTTAGCCTCGGGTTATATAGCACTTGGATATAAGTGCGTTCGACTGGAGGTTCAAGGTGCTGCTGGATAAGCTTCGCAGCCTACCGGCCATTGTATTGGGCTTGATCGGATTCATCATCGTCGTCTCAGCCTCTGGCGTCGCGACGTTAACGGTAACTACAACGGACACGCTGCTAGACTTCTCGACCGAGAACTTCATCCTGGACCCAGACACGGCCGTGGGAAACAGCACTATCACGAAGGTCCCGGCGAACCAGGCCGCCGTCGGCGATGCCATTGGCTCGCCCGTTGACGCGTCGGCGGGCCTCGGCGCGGTAAACACGGCTCTCACACAGGACGACTTCGTCTACCAGTTCGAGGTCAAAGAGCAGCTCGTCGACTCCTGGAGCGACACGAGGGCTTATGCCATCGAGGTCTTTGGAGACGGTCTGCCGATAGGAACGCTATACGTCGACAACGGCGCGGACAACGCAGCCGCCATAGAGGGCGTTATCGTGCAGATCAGCCTCGGCGCCGGTATACCGGACTCCATCACCATCAAGGTCCAGCGTCGGCGGAGTAGTCTGGATATGGACGTATTTGGCCGCCCGGAAGTCCGTTTTGTCGCCGCATCAGTTGGGCTGGTGCTGGCGGGCATCGGCGTGCTACTCGTGTCCGGGGGTGTAGATACCTTTACGGTGACCGGCTCCACTCAACGCCTCGCCCTGGTGGAGGAGCGGTTCACACTCGACACCGACGTGCTCTTCACACTGGAGGGTCACGAGTCGCAGAACAACGACAGACCATCCAATGCAGAGGTCTGTCCCGGCAGGGAAGCGTCGGGAAACCATCCCATCATTCGCAACAACCTGGTCGCCGGCAACCTCGTTTACGCCGCTCGGATTACCGAGACCGGACCCGCTGCCTGGCCCCTGGACCGGACCTACAGGGTGGATGTATTCGGCGACGGCAGCCTAATAACGACGCTCTACCTTACAAACGGCAACGCGAGCGCCAACCAGCAGGAGGGCGTGAGCATGAAGGTGGACCTGGGCGTCGCGTCGGGTGGCCCCACCAGCTTCAGCACGATCGTGACGAGACTGAATGTCTGCCCGTAGCGCGCCGGCCGTCTTGGATCTTCAAGGCGACCAACGGCCTTCCCAGCTGAAAGCCCGGATGACTAGCGTCCGGCTCGTAATCCTTCTCCTATTATTCGTGTATTCCGGCCTGTCGGCATATTCGGGCAACTTTCTGCCCCTACGCCTGGTCAAGGGCGACAGCATGGAGCCGACTCTGACCGCCGGCGACGTCATCCTCCTGAAAAGCGTGCCATTCTCAGCCATCGGAGACGGCGACATCGTCGCCTACAAAGTCCCTGCCGCGGCGGAGGCCGGCAACGGCCCCGGTACGATACTGCATCGTGTTCAGCGGACCGGCGTCCAAAACGGCTCGAAGGTGCTCTTCACCAAGGGCGACAACAGCACGGCGGACCCCTGGCCCGTGACCGCCGGCCTGGTTCAGGGGGAGCTGGTGCTCAGGGTTCCCTGGGTCGGCACGCCCGTCCTCTTCTTGACCAGCAAACGGGGCATTATCTTCATCTCCATCGCGGTCCTGATTTCGCTGCTGTACATCCCCGCGATGGTGATGTTTCACATGACTGTGCTCCGCAAGGGGGAAGGCGTTCGGAAGGTGCCGCGGCAATCGGTGCTTCCCGCAGAGCCCGGTGACGTCCCGCAGGCAGATTTCGCGGGTATGCCGACTCCCGAAACCGAAAGGGCTGTCTTCGACGCTCGATTATCTCGAAGCTACGCCGCCGGCCCTTCGTCGCACTCGACGGCGATGGAGCTGAGCGGCGGCCAGGATTCGCTCATAGGCCCCGTTGTTAACGCCGTCGACGGACTTGTCGCCGAGCAGGCGCAAATCCGGCAGTCCATTCTCGAGCTCAGCGACTCGGTATCCAACTATGCCGTGCACCTGAAGTCGCACACCTCCGCGGTGGAGGCTCTGGCAGGCGTGGCCCAGGCGCTCGAAAAGTCGGTGAAGAGGCAGGAGGCGCTAATGGAGCGCCAAGAGTCTCGCGCCCAGATGGAGGACGCCGCCGAAAATGGACCCGAAGAGCTGGGAAAGACTGGAGAAAGAGGAACGTTCTTGAAGAGGGGACCCCTGTTCGGCAAGACGGATGGCCCTCTATGAGCGGCCACGGGTCCTTCAATGACGGCAATGGCCGGCGCTGCTCGAAGCGGGCCTTCGCTCGCATTGCGAGAACCATCTGGGTAGGCGCAATCTTGACGCTCTTCATGGCTGGTTCACCGGGCGCCGCCCTGGCGCAATCGTCGGAAGAGCAGGGTAAGCTTTCCGTCACGCTGGCCCCGTCAGCCCTCCTGGCCGACGGAGAGACGCATGAGGTGCTTTACGTCCAGCTGCTGGGACCCGAAGGGTCTCCCCGGCAGGCGTCCGCACCCGTACGGGTCTTTCTGGCCAGCGCCGGTCCTGAATTCGCGGACCTGCCGCCGGAAGTGGTCGTCGAAGCTGGATCGAGCTACGTTTCCGTACCCCTTTCGGTGACCCTTACGCCGGGCGTCGTTCGACTTTCGGCCGTCGCCAACGGGTACGAGGGCGGTGAAATTGAGCTGGAGACGTTTAGCCGCCTCGGAGCGAAGCCGCCGTTTACGCTGGACGTCGCGCTGCTGCCCCCTACGATCTATCCGGGCGCCTCCGGTATTTTGGCGGTATCTGTCGTGGACGGTAGGGGAGTGCCCTATCTCGCGCCCAGGGACGTCGAGGTCGTGCTGACCAGCTCGGCTCCGGAATCCATCGAGGTGCCTCGAAGTATCGTGATCCCTCGAGGCGACTACACGACGATAATGGAGTGGACGGCGAGAGATTCGGGGGACGTGAACATCACCGCTCAGGCGCAATCTGTCGAAGCAGGCGACGCGTGGGTCTCGGTTACGTCGGGCGCCGACAGGGGAGAGCCGGTCCGAATCAAGGCCTATCCGCTGCTGCCGTCGTTACCGGCCACCGGCTACGAGCGCAACGCTGTCATGTTGCAGGCCTTCGATGAGCGCCAGAACCCGGTGGAATTTCCGTGCACCGATGTATTCGTGACCTCCTCGGCGCCGCAGGTGGTATCGCTGGCCAGGGTATCTGCGCCGTCGCCATGTGACGCGGCCAGCGCCTATCTGATGTATTCGGTCCGCACGTCTCAGCAGCCGGGCAGCGCCATGATGTCCGCGGCGGTTCCCGGACTGGGGCCGGCCAACATAGTGCTGACCAGCCACGGGGCAGTTGAGCCGCGGCTCGTATTGCAGCACGGGCCCGAGCTTCCCCTTGGCACGGACGCGGTGCCGGCGACGATTTCGATTCAAGTCGTCGACTCCAGGGGAGTGCCCGTTTCACTCCACGACGGTTTTGATGCCACTATCGTCGCCCAGGGAGCCGATTTTCCCACCAGCGTTCGCATAATGGCGGGCCAGTCCTTCGTTACCATTCCGTCTCCGCATAGCTCTGCCAACGGCCGCATATCTATTACTGCCGCCGCATCGGGCCTTCGGGGCGCGACGCTGTCCTACGAGACGCTGATGCGTGACCTGGACGTCCTTTTGGACGTGCCCAGGTTGATCGCGGGCGAGACCGTTGAGATCGTCGCCCGGGTCTCTTCGGCAGACGTGCCCGTGGCCAACGCCGAGGTCTCGTTGGAGATCATCGGCCCGCAGAGCGAGACTCTGGTCGCGAGGACCGACGAGGCGGGCAGGGCTGTCTTCAGCTTTACGCCCGTTGCCGAGCTCGGCTCAATCAGCCTTTCGGCGCGAACGACGTTAGCGGGCTACCATTCCGGGGCCGCGATCGCCGAGCTAGCGGTTTCGCGAGCCGTGAGTACTGGGGACACATCCCCATCGAGGCTGCCCTTCGTCCTCATATTCGCCTCGATTGGCCTTATTTTGTCGGCCTATCTGTTCTACAACTCCGGCGTCTTTCGCAGGTTGAGGGCAGGGGCGATCAGGCGCACGGTCAGACCCTTCAGGCCTATCAGCTAGTCCTCCTCGTCTCGCACATCCTTCCAGCTAGCCTTTCTGTCCAGCCAAAAAACATTCTGCGTAATCTTCATGGCGGGTGTTTATTTGGCCTTACGCGTCTATATACGGATGGAGCGGCTCAGATATAATCCCTATTGAGCGAGGTCTGCGGCGCGAAGGCGGATATGTGATGTGGGAGCCAGGAGGCGGACGTGAGCACGACACGAATTTTGTACGAGACCCTCGCTGATTTTGCAGTCTCGACTTGGGGGAACAACAAGGACTACGATGGCCTGGACGCCGTCATCATGGCGTTGGCGGAAGGGGCTCAGCACGTCCAATTAAAGGTGGAGGCGGCGGCCTTGGCCGGCGTTCTGGGCGCCACCGGCGACATCAA
>JADFQF010000271.1 GCA_022561955.1 Chloroflexota bacterium
CGGCAAGCTGCCCATCTTCGGCATATGCCTGGGTAATCAGGTGTTGGCCAGGGCCTTCGGGGGCAAGACCTTCAAGCTGAAGTTCGGCCATCGCGGAGCCAACCATCCTGTAAAGGACCTGGCGACGGGCCTCGTGCATATCACTGCCCAAAACCACGGGTACGCCGTCGACGCCGAAAGCCTGCCCTCGGACATGGAGGTAAGCCACATCAACCTCAATGACGACACGGTCGAGGGCTTGAGGCACAAGTCGCTGCCGATCATGAGCATTCAGTACCACTCCGAGGCCTCTCCCGGCCCTCTGGACAACGTGTACATCTTCGATCAGTTTATCGCATCAATTAGTGACGCATCTAAATGATGTATAGTGATGATGTAATATTTTAATGAGGCTATTTGATGCGCACAACGTTGGATATCGACGAAAAACTCCTCAGCGCCGTGGTTAAGGCTACGGGGCTGAAAAGCAGAAGTAAGGCCGTCCAGAAGGTCCTGGAGGACTATGTGCGGCGCAGGGCCATCGATGAGCTCAGAAACAGCGCGGGGAAGCTAGGAATAGACGATATGCAGGAGGAGCAGAGAGCCGCAGACAGGCAGAGGCATGGGCTCCTCGAAGACCAGAGAGAGGCCTAGCATGGTCATCGCCGACACCTCCGCCTGGATTGCCTTTCAGACGAAGCCCGACTCCGAGTTCGGACGGCAGTTCGATGCCCTTCTGGCCGGCGACGAAATCGTCATGGTCGGACCGGTCCTTGCGGAGCTGCTTCAGGGGGCGCGCTCCGAGAGCGATTTTTCATTTTTCGCCGAGCGCCTGGGAGCATTGGCGTTTCTGGAGGCAGACCAGGCCACCTGGATAAAGGCCGGCGAGCTCAACTATCAGCTCAGGGCCCGAGGAAGGATAATCCCCATGGCGGACCTGATCGTCACGGCGCTGGCGATACAGCACGGCATCCCCGTGTACACATCGGCCAAAGACTACCAGGAGGTCCCCGGGCTACAGATCTACGAGCCGGCGGGTTGAATCAGGCTCCGATCTGAGCGCACCTTGAAGTAAGTTCGACAACCTGAGTCTAGATCGAACCGACACTCGTGAGAGACGAGGCAGAATGCCAACATATAAGAAGCCGCCAAGATTCATGAAAATAGCCCATCGAGGAGCCTCGTCCTATGCGCCGGAGAACACCTTCGCGGCCTACGACAAGGCATTGGAGATGGGCATCGATCAGATTGAGCTGGACGTTCATTTCACGAGGGACGACCATCTGGTGGTGTTTCATGACGACACGGTCGACAGGACCTCCAACGGGACGGGACCGGTGCTGGAGCACACGCTGGATGAGATGCGGTCGCTGGACGCGGGCTCATGGTTCGGGCCCGAGTACGCCGGCGAGCGAGTCCGTTCGCTGGCAGAGCTCTTCGAGCAATACAAGGGCCGCCTCTACTTTCACATCGAGATAAAGGGCCGGTCCGTCGGCCTCGCCAGGCGGACCATCGACATGGTGAGAGGCCATGGGCTGACCGACGGCGTCACGATCACGTCGTTTTCGAGGGACCGACTGGCGGAGGCGAGCGCATACGACTCAGAGCTACCCAAGGGATGGCTCATACCTCCGGGACAGGATCCCTGGGAGGACACATATATTGCGCAGTGCGCAACATTGGGGCTCACGCAGATATGCTTCAGGGGCGATCTCGCGACTCCGGAGTTCGTGGAATCGATTCACAAGGCAGGCTACCAGGCAAGGCCCTGGGGCATAACCGACGAAGATATCATGCGACGCGCCGTGGACTCCGGCGCCGACGGCATGACCATAAACTTTCCCGATAAGCTTCTGAAATACCTGGAGGCCAAGGGAATTGAGTAAGTTGAAGGGCATCCTGGCAACTTCCGTCCTCTTTGCGCTGGCGGCTCTGGCCTGTTCGCCTTCGAATAACAGCCTTAACCAGCTTGTTCGAACCGGGACCGGCTTTGGCAAGGGCTTCACCATCGATGAGATGGAGATTCGCCCAGCGGATCCGCCCTACGAGGTGGAGGCCTGGATCACGGGCGTCATTCACGACACCTGCACCCGAATAGGCGCAGTCAACCAGAATCGCAAGGCAAACGTAATCGATCTGGACTTCTCCATACGTCCTATCGACACGGAGGGTTGCCGGGACGACAAGGCCGTCGATTTCTTACAGATTGTCGTGCTCGACACCGACGGCGTGGGCGACGGCATGCTGTTCGTACGCTCCGGAGACGTTTCGGGCAAAATCAGGCTGCCCTTGGAGAACTAGCGGCATGAAGCGAGCGCGTCATGCCCTGTCCGGCGGGAATGAGAGGCCTGGATACCTCGGCCTCTCAAGCATATCGAAGACCCGCCTGCACCTAGGATAGTTGGAAGTCGGGCGGAAGGACATTTATAGGAATTCAATGTCAGATATCGAAAAGCCAAGAAAAGTCCTGGTAATAGGCTCGGGGCCCATCGTCATCGGCCAGGGCGCGGAGTTCGATTACGCCGGCACGCAGGCGTGCAAGGCGCTGCGCGAGGAGGGCGTGACGACCGTCCTCGTCAACTCCAATCCAGCTACTATCATGACCGATGAGGGCATCGCGGACGTGGTCTACATCGAGCCGCTTACCGTGGATGTCCTCACCCGAATAATCGAGTCCGAGCGTCCCGACGGGGTGCTGCCGACGCTGGGTGGGCAGACGGCGCTCAACCTGGTCGTAGAGCTCGCCGAGGCCGGAGTCCTGGATAAATACGACGTCAGGCTCCTGGGCACGCCGCTACAGGCTATCAGGAGCGCCGAGGACAGGGAGCTGTTCCGGTCGCTGCTTAACGAGATAGGCGAGCCCACGCCGCCCAGCATCATCGTGGAGTCGATGGAGGAGGCCGAGCAGGCCCTCCAGGAGCTCGGGTTGCCCCTGGTCATTCGCCCTGCGTACACGCTGGGAGGCACCGGCGGAGGCATCGCGAACACGATCGAGGAGTTCCACAGCATTACTGCGGGCGGCATTGCCGCGAGCCCTATCAGCCAGGTGCTGCTCGAAAAGTCTCTTGTCGGATGGAAAGAGGTCGAATACGAGGTGATGCGGGATGCGGCCGACAACTGCATCACCATCTGCAACATGGAGAACATAGACCCAATGGGCGTTCACACTGGCGACAGCATCGTCGTGGCCCCGAGCCAGACGCTCTCCGACAAAGAGTACCAGATGCTGCGGACCGCCAGCCTCAAGATCATCAGGGCCCTGGGCATCGAAGGCGGCTGCAACGTCCAGCTTGCCTTAGAGCCGGGAGACGTCGTCGCCGAAACCCTGCCCAACGGAGGCAGGGCGGAGAGCACCTACTACGTCATCGAAGTCAATCCGCGCGTCAGCCGAAGCTCGGCTCTTGCCAGCAAGGCGACCGGCTACCCCATCGCACGGGTCGCGGCCAAGCTAGGGTGCGGCAAG
>JADFQF010000272.1 GCA_022561955.1 Chloroflexota bacterium
CCCCAGGCAGGCCGGGGCACTACCGCTGGCGCAGGTCATCGACATCGCTCACAAGAGGGATGTGCCCGTAATCGTGGACGCCGCCGCCATGCTGCCGCCCCCGGAAAATCTGACCAGGTTCATCGACATGGGGGCCGACATGGTGAGCTTCAGCGGCGGAAAGGGCGTTCTCGGTCCGCAGTCGTCGGGCATATTGTGCGGCAGGGCAGACCTCATGGAGGCCGCCTATATGAATGCGGCGCCCAACAGCGAGGGCGTCGGCAGAGCGGCAAAGGTCTGCAAGGAGGAGATCGCCGGCCTCATAACGGCCCTGGAGATCTTCGTGGACACCGACTTCACCGCGGTGCAGGCGAAATGGCACGCCCAGTGCGATCATGTCGTCTCGGAGCTTCAAGGCATACCCGGCGTCCACGCGCATATCGTGGAGACCGAGCCGGACATCGATGAGTCCAACTTCACGCACCCTCGCGCCATAATAAAGTTCGACAAGTCCTGGAAGGGCCCCAGCATGGAAAGGGTCGTCGAGATGCTCGAAGACGGTGACCCATCTATCAGGGTGGGTTCGGCGGGCAATTACGGCGGTATCTCCATCATTCCGGTGGACCTTCAGCCCGGCGACGAAGAGCTGATCGCCCAACGCCTGAAGGAGATCTTCACGACCAGCAGGTGAGCCTTTAAGTAGAAGGCTTCATTCGGGGACAAGGCGTCCTTCAAATGAGAAAGAAACGAGGCGGCTTAACATGAGCATGGAGAAGTTTCAGGCAGGGCAGACGTTTGAGAAGGAGTGGGAGGTCACCAAGGAGCACACGACCAACCGCATGGGTAAAGAGGGTGCGGACGTCCTCTCTACTCCGGCCTTGCTGGGTCTCATGGAGAACACCTGCATCGAGCAGTCCGAGCCCTACATGCCCGAGAAGCATACGACGGTCGGTTACGCGGTCGACGGCCTGCGGCACATGGCGCCGACCTCTATCGGCGAAAAGGTCCGGATCACGGTCAAGCTGACCGGCGTCGATCGAAATCGCCTCACGTACGAGATAGAGGCGCACGAGGGCCCCGACAAGAAGATCGGCGTGGCCGTGCATAAACGCGCGGTGATCTCCACTGAGCAGTAGCATCGCAGCCCCGGAAGGCCTGCTGAAGGGGCTCACGGTCCTGGACCTCACGCACTATGCTGCCGGTCCATACGCTACGCGCCTCATGGCGGCGCAGGGTGCCGAGGTCATCAAGGTCGAGCGGCCGGGCCACGGCGACCCCTCACGCCGGATCGGGCCTTTTCCCGGCGGCGTGCCTCATCCGGAGAAGAGCGCTCTCTTCCTCTACCTGAACACGAGCAAGAAGAGCATCACGCTCAATCTGAAAACTGTCGCCGGCAAAGACATATTCAAGAGACTGCTGACGGGATGCGATGTTCTCATCGAGAATTTTCGTCCTGAGGTAATGCCGGGCCTGGGCATCGGCTTCGACGATCTGGCGGCCACACACCCCGGCCTGGTGATGACCTCGATCTCGAACTTCGGCCAGAACGGGCCGTACCGCGACTACAAGGCCGGCGAGGTCAACCTGTACGCCATCGGCGGGCTTATGTACATAACGGGATACGCCGACCGAGCGCCCCTGAAGATGGGAGCGCGTCTCGCCCAGTACGGCGCCGGCCAGAACGCCTTCGTCGCCACCCTCTCCGCGCTATGGAGCCGCGACAGGTCGGGAGAGGGTCAGCACATCGATGTAGCCATCTCCGAGTATCTGGCGACGATTTTGGAAAACGCCCTGAGCCAGTACAGCTACACGGGCAGCAACTTTCCCCGCACGGGCAACCGGGGCTACGGCCGTGCGGCGTGGGGCCCATATCCATGCAAGGACGGGTACGTCGGTGTGATCGCGGGCCCGGACCACAACTGGTACAAGATGGCGGAGCTCATGGAGAATCCAGAGCTGTCCGATCCGAAGTTCGACGACCGGGCCGGCAGGGCCGCCAACGCCGACGAGCTGGATGCCCTGATGCTCCCCTGGCTTGCCCGCCACGGCAAACGAGATATCTTCGAGAAGGCTCAAGGCCTCGGGCTGGCCTTCGCATACGTCGCTTCGCCCGAGGATATCCTGGGATGGGAGCACCTGCGTGATAGGGATTTCTTTACCAGGGTCGAGCATCCGGTGGCGGGAACTCTGGAACATCCCACGGGACCTTACCGTGGCGAAGACATCGCCTGGAACCTGGAGCCGGCGCCGACGCTAGGACAGCACAATCGCGAAATCTATTGCGAACGCCTCGGCTTCTCCGGCGAGGACCTGATGCGGCTCAGATATAACGACGTCATCTGACTTCTATCCGCCGGACGCCCCGGAGTCCAAGGCATCGCGTATGGCTTCGCCCACTTCCTGAGTAGACAGCGTCCCGCCCAGATCGGGGGTCGTCTTTCCAGAGGCGATGACGCTTCTGACGGCCGCCTCGATTGCATCGCCCGCCTGCGTTTCGCCAAGGTGCTCCAGAAGCATCCTGCCCGACATGATCGCCGCGATGGGGTTTGCGACGTTCTTGCCCACTATGTCGGGGCCCGTGCCGTGGACCGGCTCGAAATAGCAGAATGACTTCTCGGGATTGAAGCAGCCCGTGGGCGCGAGTCCTCGGCTTCCCTGTACCGCGCCGCCCACGTCGCTGAGTATGTCGCCCGCCCTGTTTTCGGCGACGACGATCTGGAACTCCTCCGGCGCGACGATCATCAGGTATGCCACGGTATCGACATGCATGTGGACGGGTTCGATGTCGGGATACCTCTCCGAGACCTCCTGGAAGAGCCGGCTCCACAGGCCGCCGGGCAGGCCCTTCTCGGCCATGTGTACGCGATTCCGGCCCGTGCTCCCGGCGTATTCGAAGGCGAACTCCAAGACCCGCTTCACGCCTTTATAGGTGTTGTACTCCGGTCGAATCTCCGTCTCGTCGGGGGTTCCCCGCTTGAAATTGCCCGCCGTGCCGCCCTCGTAGCCCTCGGTATTCTCGCGTATCACGACGAAGTCGATGTCGTCGGATGTCTTGTTCTTTAGCGGCGTCAGACTTGGGTGCAGGAGCCGACATGGCCTTACGTTGGCGAACAGGTCCAGGCCTCTTCGCAATGCCCTGAGAACGACCTGGGCGTTGACGCCCGCAGGCAGCCTGGGGTCGATGCCGCCCGCGCCGAAGAGCGCGGCGTCGAACCTTTCCGGCAGCTTCTTGATGATCTCGTCGATGTTCTCGGGCGCGACCTCGCCGGTCCTAAGGTAGCGCTCTACGCCGTAGTCGAAGGTCTCGTGCTCCAGGCCAATCTCGAACAGGGCGTTCACGGCATCGAGGGTCTTTACGGCCTCGGGAATGACCTCGTTTGCGATGCCGTCTCCGGGAATTACAGCTATGCGTACCATATGGTCGGGCCTCACTGGTTCATGGTGTCGTGGGTTGGCTTTGG
>JADFQF010000273.1 GCA_022561955.1 Chloroflexota bacterium
CGGTCCGCTCACCATACAGGCGCGCCGGGATGACGCGGCTGTCGTTAAACACCAACAGGTCGCCTGCGTTCAGGTACTCCGGCAGGTCGTGGAACCGGCGGTGCTCGAAGCGGCCGTCGTCGCGATGGACGGCCATGAGCCGCGAGTGGTCACGGGGCTCGGCGGGGGTCTGCGCTATGAGCTCCTGGGGAAGCTCGTAGTCGAAATCGCTGGTCTTCATGCCAACGATTATAAGGGTTGCGATAGAGGGCGTCAGGCTCGCTTTACGGCACGACCGTTAACGTCCCCACCATTCCCAAACTCTCGTGAGGAACACAGATAATGCCGAATGTACCTTCCTGTTCAAAGGTATAGCTCAAACGCTTTGTGATGCCGCCGTCGACCAATACAGCGATGCCAAGGCCTTCCACGGTAAACGTGTGGAACTCCGACTCGGCCACGAAGGCGAGATCCACGGTCTGACCCACCTTAAATGTCAGGGCTGAGGGCGCAAATGCGTAATCATGGCCCGCCCCCGGGTCTTGCATGGTGATCGTTATCACCTCAGGAGGCGGCTCCGATGGCTCATCCGGCGGGACCGTGGGCGTGGGAACAACGATTGTAGGAGTCGTGGGCGGGGCATCGCCTGTCCCGCCACCGCAGGCGGCTATCACACCTACGGCTAGTAACAGCGTTCCCACCAGTCCACGCCCCAAGAGCCAATATATGAACGTCATCATGAATCTCCTTGAAAATCACTCTAATCATCGATGTGCCGCACAAAGAGAATGTGGAGATGTCATTTATCGAGCTCGGGATGGATGGAAAGCCTGGCGGCCTTCAGGGTGTTGCTCAGCAGCATGGCGATCGTCATGGGGCCGACGCCGCCTGGCACCGGGGTGATTGCCGCCGCCTTCTCGGACACCGCGTCGAAGTCGACGTCGCCCACGAGCCGGTAGCCTCGCTTGCGTTCGGGCGCATCCACCCTGTTGATGCCTACGTCGATGACGACGGCCCCCTCTTTCACCATGTCGGCTGTTATTGTCCTGGGAGCGCCTATGGCGGCGATGAGTATGTCGGCCTGGCGAGTGATGGCCGCGAGGTCCTTTGTCCTGGTATGGCAGACGGTCACCGTGGCGTTGGCTCCCTTGGAGCGTTGCATGAGCAGGCTCGCCACGGGCTTGCCGACGATGTTGCTTCGCCCGCATACGACGACGTGCTTGCCCTCCGGGTCGTGGCCGGTGCGGACCAGCATCTGCTGTATGCCCAACGGAGTCGCCGGGACGAACCTCGGCCTGCCCGCCATCAATAGGCCCATGTTGAAGGGGTGCAGACCGTCGACATCCTTGGCCGGGTTGATGGCCTCTATGACGACATTTTCGTCGATATGGTCCGGTACGGGAAGCTGCACCAGGATGCCGTGGATGCGCGCGTCCCCATTGAGCCGGGCGAGCTGGGCCAGGACTTCCTTTTCCGAGGCGTCGGCGGGAAGGAGCACGGTATTCGAGACCATCCCGGCCTCCAATGCCGCCTTCTCTTTGCTTCGCACGTAGACCGAGGATGCGGGGTCGTCACCGACGAGTATTACGGCAAGCCCCGGCGCAATGCCGTGCCTGTCTCTCATCTCCCGCACACCCTCGGCGACCTCCGCGCGGACTTCCTCGGCGATCTTGGTACCGTTTATGAGCTCTGCAGTCAATATAAACCTCGGCTTCGGCCAGATAAATTCATCGGCTTCGACGGTGCGAAGGGCTTGCGGTCCGCCAACGATAGACGTACATCACGAATTATATACCAGGGCTCCTTGCGGCCCGACTTCTTTCCATTGGTATGATGCGCATCTATAATGGCCGTTGTCCGCCGACCACTGCCGGACGGCGCATTGAATCGAGCGAGAGCCGAGAGGATGAAAGAGAGCGCAGGTTGAACAGTTGCAAGCTCTTTGAGCCGGGAGACGTCGAGCTGCAGTCCGGAGAGACTCTGCGCGACGCGAGGCTTGCCTACGTTACCTTCGGCGAGCTCAACGAGGCCCGCGACAACGCCATCGTCATGCCGACCTACTACGGCGGGAGCCACGTCGATAACGCCCGGCTCATCGGCGATGGGCATGCCCTGGACCCAGGCCGGTACTTCATCGTTGTCCCGAATATGCTTGGCAACGGCGTCTCGTCGTCGCCCAGCAACACGACGTCTGGCCAAGGCGGCGCCGGTTTCCCTCACGTAACGCTCTACGACAACGTGATGCTCCAGCATCGGCTGGTCACCGAGGAGCTCGGCATAGATCGCCTGGCGCTGGTGTGCGGCTTTTCCATGGGCGCCCAGCAGACGTATCACTGGGCCGCGCTGTTTCCCGACATGGTCGAGCGCATCCTGCCCTGGTGCGGCTCGGCGAAGACCTCCCGCCATAACTACGTCTTCCTTGAGGGCGCGAAGGCAGCCCTGACCGCGGACGACGCCTGGCGGAACGGCGCATACGACGCTCCGCCTCTTAAGGGCCTGCGCGCCTTTGGCAGGGTCTACGCGGGTTGGGGACCGTCCCAGGCGTTTTACAGGGAGCAGGCGTACCGCGATCTGGGCTTCGCCACCGTCGAGGAGTTTATCGTCGGCCAGTGGGAGGAGCGCTTCGCCCAGAAGGACGCAAACGACCTCCTGGCCATGCTGTGGAGCTGGCAGAACGCGGACATAAGCGCCAACGCGAGGTATGACGGCGATTTCGAATCGGCGTTGAGAGGCATCAAGGCGAAGGCGTTGGTCATGCCGTCGCAGACGGACCAGTATTTTCCTGTGGCCGACAGCGAATATGAGGTCGGCGTGATAGCGAACGCGGAGTTGAGGCCGATACCGTCGATCTGGGGACACATGGCCGGCAGTCCAGGGCTCAACCCTAAGGATAATTCTTTCCTCGACAGCGCCCTGATGGAGCTTCTCGAAAGCTGAACAATCCTCAGGTGTAAATCCGTACATCCCTGCCGGCGAAAATCTGATCGGATAAGTGGCTACGAAAATGCTTGTGACCGGCATAGATATAATCGAGATCCCGCGTGTTAGGGGCGTGCACGAGCGCTTCGGCGAGCGTTTCCTGAACCGGATTTACACCGATGGAGAGATCGCGTACTGTCGCGGACGCGCGCATCAGCTCGCCAGCAGGTTCGCCGCCAAGGAGGCGGTGATGAAGCTGCTGGGTACGGGCACGAGGGGCGTGCGCTGGAAGGATATCGAGGTCGTTCGCAACAGGGGACAGGCACCGACCATAAAGCTGCACGGGACTGCCCTGGCGCGTGCGCAGCGAATCGGCCTCGACCACATCGCCGTCTCCCTGTCCCACGCCGTGAAGTACGCCGTCGCTTCCGTAGTCGGTGACTGCGAGTACGGGAACATCGTTGGACGAGGGGAATAAGATCCAGGCTTTGGGGCAACCTACACAATCCGAGAGTGTAGGCAAGCCACTTCGCAA
>JADFQF010000274.1 GCA_022561955.1 Chloroflexota bacterium
CGGAATCCAGAGGGCTTGGGGGCGCGTCTGAGCGGGTTCATTATTGTGCCTTCACTCCGCCGCATAAACACCTATCTCATCGTTCGAGGGCCTTCCGCACGTCACTCTGCAAACTCGACATGCAAGAAGTCTGCCGATTAATGACCATTAGCTATACGCCTTCGTGTTGGGGCTCAATCGGAGTGTACAGAGTCGGGCTACGGACCCTCTTCGTAGTACTGGCGCGGCGACCTCGGCGCGAAGGGCTGGTACGGGTACTTGGCCAGCTTTTCCTCGTCCAGCTCGATGCCCAGGCCGGGCGCGTCGGGTACCTTGATGTAGCCGTCCTCGACCTTAAATGGGTTCACCGCAATGTCCTCTCCGAACTCTTCCAGGTTCACGAAGTACTCGGTGATCAGGAAGTTGGGAATCGCCGTGGATACCTGTATCGTGGCGGCCAGCCCGATGGTCGTGCTGTTGAAGTTGTGCGGAGACACGGCGACGAAGTAGGGCTCGGCCATGGCCGCGATCTCCTTGAGCTCCAGGATGCCGCCGACGTTGCATACGTCGGGGTTGATGATGTCCGCGGCCTGCTTCTCGAAGATCTCGCGAAACTCGAACTTGGTGTAGAGCTCCTCGCCGGTGACGACGGGGATATTGATGTCTCGTTTGGCGGAGGCCAGCGCGTCCACGTTTTCGGCCAGCACGGGCTCCTCGTACCAGAACGGCTCGTAGCGCTCGATGTCCCGGGCGATCTTGACGGCGTGCATGGGAGCCAGCCGCCGGTGCATCTCGATCAGGATGTCGATGTCGGGGCCCACGGCCTCACGCACGGCGCGAACGTTTTCCACGGCGCCGCGCTCCACGTCCTTGCTCACGTAGGTGCGCCAGGGGCCGGGTATCGGGTCGAACTTGAGCGCGGTGTACCCACTCTCGATGACCGCCGACGCCTTCTCGGCCAGCGCCTCCGGAGTCTTTGCGCCGTCGGACCAGCCGTTGGCGTAGACGCGAATCCTGTCCCTGCACGCGCCGCCAATCAGCTTGTGGACCGGCACGCCCAGCTTCTTGCCGGTGGCGTCCCACATAGCCTGCTCGAGGCCGCTGATGGCGCAGTAGAAGTCCATCGCGCCGCGACGCCCCGCGAAATCGTCGTACATCACCTGAAGGAAGTGCTTGATGTTCATGGGGTCGCGCCCGATGAGATAGCGCTTCATCTGGTCGACGTGGGCCGTGATCTGCAGGTCTCGGTCTGCCTGCGTGTAGCACTCTCCCCAGCCGTGAACGCCCTCGTCGGTCTCGATCTTGACGAAGCACAGGTTCTTCGCCCTGCCCGGGTGAACGAGAAAAGTCTTGATGTCTGTAATCTTCAATTCAGCTGCTCCAGATGTATGTATGCAGCCCTATTGGGCCGTCCAGCCGCCGTCTACGACCACTTCGCTTCCCGTGACGAAGGAGGACTCGTCGGAGGCTAGATAGAGCACGGCCATGGCTACCTCTATGGGCTGACCGTAGCGTCCCATGGGGATACGCGAAATCATTTTGGCCTTGACCTCGGGGTCGGCGCTGCTTGCGGCGGTCATGGGAGTCTCGATCGGTCCGGGATGGATCGAGTTCACCCGTATCCCCTCGCCCGCGTATTGAACGGCGGCCGCCTTCGTGAAGATGCGGACCGCGCCCTTGGACGCCTGGTATTGAGGGCTGCTCATCTCGGTGCCGACCAGTCCCAGCTGCGACGAGATGTTGATGATGGAGCCGCCCCCGGCCTTTCGCATCTCCGGAATGGCAGTCTTCGTGCCCAGGAAGACGCCCTTGGCGTTGACGTCCATGACCCTGTCCCATTCTTCCACCGTCACGTCCTCGATCATGCCGTGGGCGCTGATGCCCGCGTTGTTGACCATGATGTCCAGCTTGCCGAACCTGGCGACTACGCTCTGAATGACGCTGCTCCACTCGGACTCGCTGGTAACGTCGAGATGGAGATAGACGCACTCTCCCCCGGTCTCGTTGATCTGGGCCTCGAGCTTTCGCCCCTCGTCGTCCAGAATGTCACCGATGGCGACCTTGGCGCCTTCACTGGCGAACAGCCTGGCCTCGGCGGCCCCCATTCCCCTTGCGCCCCCGCTGATGAAGGCGACTTTTCCTTCTAGTCTCATGCCGTTTCGCCTCGATATTCAGAGTTTTGTGTAGCCGGCCATCTAGAAATTTCGCCGGTAGTGTAACACAGGCGGGCCGTATTCGGGATGTTGGCTATGCCGGTAGCAGCCTGTCTACGCCAAAGAGGCTTATGTCGTGTCTCGTCTCTCCACCCTCGACGAGGTCCGCCAATATCTCGCCGATGGCGCTGGCGAATTTGAAGCCGTGGCCGGAGCAGGGACTCGCGATTACGACCTGCGAATGCAGAGGATGAAAGTCGATGAGGAAATGAAGGTCCGGAGTGTTGGTAAACATGCAGACCTGGGCATCGAGGCGCTCCCCCGCGGCGTCCGGCAGGAAGCGGTTCAGCTGCGTCCGAATCGCCTGCTCGTCTCGGTCGTCGACGTCTCGCCTCAATGTCTCCGCATCGCTGGGCTCGCCGAGGTGCATTAGCGCGGCCTTGACGCCTTCGCCCATGTCCGGGAAGCCGTAGAGGTGGTGCTCGCCGTCGTAGTCGAAGACGAATATCGGGCACGTCCCGGCCTTGAAAAGCTCTGGATTCGCTCTGGGCTCAAACCAGAAGAGCACCTGCCGCTCGACCTCGATGGGCAGATTGAGTTCAGGAACGAGCTTGGGGAGCCAAGCGCCCGCTGAAATGACCAGCCTGTCCGCCTTATAGCGAGCGTTAGCCGTATTCACCTCGACGCCGTCACCCTCGGCGCGCCAATCGACGACCGGTTCGTCGAATCTGAGGTCTGCGCCCGCTTCTCTTGCCAGGGACAGAAATGCCTCGATGCAGGCCTCGGGAAAGAGAATGCCGGCCATGGGGTCCCAGACCGCCGCCATGTCGTCACTGGGCCGGAATCCGGGATAGCGTTTCACCAGCTCAGAGCTTGACAGCATCTCGTAGGGGAGCCCGTGCAGCCGCGCGCTGGTCGCTGAGCACTTGACAAGGTCGTCCTCGGGCCTGCCGATCATGAGGCCGCCAGTCTGCAACAGCAGGTCTCGGCCGGAAATCTCTTGCAGCTCACGCCACAGCTCGTGGGCCCTCCGGACTATGGGGACGTAGGACGGGTCCTCGTAATAGGCCTCCCTTATGATGCGCGTCTGCCCGTGGGAGGAGCCGAGGTCATGCGGCGGCGAGTACCTGTCGAGGCCCAGGACGCGCTTGCCGCGCTTCGCCAGGTGGTACGCTGCCGCGCTTCCCATAGCGCCGAGACCGACTATCGCGACATCATAGGTCGTGCGGTCCATAATTGCGTTGGCTCCAGCCTGTCTATTCGTCGAATGCCGGCTCGTTGATGGCAAGCTC
>JADFQF010000275.1 GCA_022561955.1 Chloroflexota bacterium
AAACCTCGTGCAGACCACCGAGGGCCAACCTGTGATCGTACATGCGGGCCCCTTCGGCAATATCGCCCACGGCTGCAGCTCTGTGCTCGGTGATCTCATAGGTCTGGGATACGCCGACTACGTCTTGACCGAGGCGGGCTTCGGCGCCGATCTCGGCTTCGAGAAGTTCATGCACATCAAGGCCCGGTTCAACGGCCTTGAGCCCAGCGCGGCCGTCATCGTGGCGTCGGTCCGCGCGCTGAAATCGCATGGCGGCGTGGCCAGAAGAGAGCTGGACACCCCCAACGAAGAGGCCGTCGAAAAAGGCATGGCTAACCTGACCCACCTCATAGGCATGATAAAGTCCTTCGGCCTGCCGGTCGTCGTGGCGATGAACAATTTCCCAACGGATACCAAGGCCGAGACGGCTATCGTGAAACGGCGTTGCGAGGATGCCGGCGCCTTTGCCGCGGTGGAGAGCCGCGTCTTCGTCGAGGGCGGCGCGGGGGGAGAGGACCTTGCCCGGGCCGTGATGGACGCGACCAAGGGCGAAGACCCCAAGATTTCGTATGCCTATCCCGAGGATGCCGGCATTCAGGACAAGGTACTGGCGCTGGCGCAAAAGGTGTACAACGCCGACGACGTAGCGTGGGCTCCCGCGGCCCGAAGGCAGCTCAGGCAGTACGAAGAGCTAGGATGGGGCGGTCTGCCCGTGTGCATGGCAAAGACGCACCTGTCGCTCTCCCACAATCCGAGATTGCGCGGTCTCCCGTCCGGGTACACCTTCGAGGTCTCGGACGTGAGGGCGTCCGTCGGCGCGGGCTTCATCTACCCCATCGCCGGCAACATCATGACGATGCCGGGGCTTCCCGGCTCGCCGCGAGCGCTGGACGTGGATGCAAAGGGCAACATTCTGGGTCTGTAGCGCCGGAGAGGTCTATAATCGATTTGAACGGGACGCGAATATCGTGTCCCGTTTTTACATATTACGTGCAATAAATACGGATAATTGCTGGAAACGGCTTCATGGCCGTATAATTGGATGATGGCAGCCAGTTATGAACAGACTATGGAGAGCATCGCGCGGGCGGTGAAATGACGCAACGTAAGAGCGTAACAGGCGTAGTGCTGGCCGGGGGCCGGAGTCGCCGTCTGGGCCGCGACAAGGCCGTCGAGCTGGTGGGAGGCGAGCCGCTGATCTCGCGGGTTATCGCTCGCGTGTCCGAGGTCGCCGATGAGATCGTCGTGGTGGTCAACGAGATCGAAAGGGCCGCACAGCTCCCGCTCCCGCATGACGCGGTCGTCGTTGTCGACGCCTATCCCGACAAGGGCTCCCTGGGAGGCATCTTTGCAGGATTGAGGGCGGCGGCCAAGGAATGGGCCATCGTCGTGGCCTGCGACATGCCCTTTGTGAACGTGGCCCTCCTGAAGCACATGCTGGACCAGACCGACGAATGCGATGCCGTGGTGCCGATATTGGACGGAAGGCCCGAGCCCATTCATGCGGCCTATTCCAAGGTGTGCCTTCCGGCCATCGAGAAGAAGATACTGGCCGACGATCTTAAGATCGCAGGCTTCTTTGACGACGTTCGTGTGAAGTTCGTGGCCGAACGCGAGGTCGATTCCTTCGATCCCGACCACTTGAGCTTCTTCAACATCAATACGGAGCAGGACCTTCAAAAGGCCGCGGAACTCGTTTCCCGCGGACGATGAGCCTTCACTATGACTGGAGCGACAAAGGCGATCAAAGACAAGGTGCGTATCACCGTCGAGCTCTTCGGCATGGCCCGCATTGCCTGCGGACGACGGAGGGTGTCTATCGAGACGGCCGCCGATGGATCGATACCGGCCGTCGTCGCGGCCCTGGCGGACGCCTGCCCGGAGCTGGTCGGTAAGGCAGTCTCCGAGGACTCGAGCGCCCTCATGGAGAGCTACACCTTCAATCTGAACGGCACCTCGTTCATCGACGAAGGCGCCTTCGCGTTGAAGACCGGCGATACGCTGCTGCTCTTCTCCAGTCAGGCGGGAGGATAGCTGGACGGTGTTTGGTTACAACGGTAGGGTAATGCTCGTCGATCTGACCTCTCAGGAAGTCGGATGGGAGGCCCTCTCCGAGGACGTGCTCCGCAAGTTCATAGGCGGGACGGGTCTCGGCACGTACCTTCTGTACCGGCATTGCCCGCCCGGCGCGGATCCCCTGGGTCCCGAAAACCCTCTGATATTCGTCACCAGCCCCCTGGTCGGAAGCAGGCTCACGACGTCGAGCAAGTTCGCTGTGCTTACGAAATCTCCGCTGACCGGACTCATAGGGGACTCGTTGTCATCCAGCTTCATGGCGACTGAGCTAAAGAAGACAGGCTTCGACGCCCTGGTGATTACCGGCAAGAGCCCCCACCCTACACTCCTGTCCATCAAAGACGGCGAGGTCGAGTTCCTGGACGCGGAGGAGCTACTGGGGCTCACGACACTCGACACCGAAAGGGCCGTCAAGGCCAGGCTGGGGCAACGCACCCGTGTTGCCTGCATAGGCCCCGCCGGCGAGAACCTGGTGCGGTTCGCAAGCATAACCAACGACGGCGGCAGGCAGGCGGCACGCACCGGCCCTGGAGCCGTGATGGGCTCCAAGAACCTGAAGGCCATCGCCGTCAAGGGCACAACGACGGTTCCCGTGAGCGCGCCGGATGCCCTCAATGACATCGGCATCAGCCTCACGGAGCGCAGCCTGGGCCCCGCAACCGAAAAGTATCGCACGCTGGGAACGATCGCCAACATCTCGGTCTTCAACAGCCTGGGCACGCTGCCCACGCTGAACTTTCAACAGTCGACCTTCGACGGGGCCGAGACGATGAGCGGCGAGAAGATGATCCAGTCCCACCACGTCAAGAACGCCCACTGCGCCAACTGCACGATAGGCTGCGAGAGGATCCTGGAGACCAACGACGATAAGCCCAAGGCCGGGGGGCGCATGGAGTACGAGAGCGCCTTCGCACTGGGTCCAATGCTCGGCCTATCGGACCCGAACGCCATTATTCGGGCGTCCGCCATGTGCGACGAGCTTGGTATGGACACGATCAGCGCTGGCGTGACTATCGCCTGGGCCATGGAGTGCCTCGACCGTGGAGTTCTGACTCTCGATGACACCGACGGCATAGATCTGCGGTTTGGAGAGGCGGATGCCGTACTGGAGGTCCTGGGGAAAATATCGAGGCGCGAGGGCATTGGGGCGCTGCTGGCCGAGGGGACTCGACTGGCGTCGGAAAGCGTTGGCAAGGGCTCGGAGTCGTGGGCAATGCACGTCAAAGGTCTTGAGATGCCCGGCTATGAGCCACGCAGCCTCAAGACGATGGCGCTTGGGCTGGCGGTCAGCACACGAGGCGCGTGCCATAATCGGTCCTCGGCCTACGAGGCCGACTTTTCGTCCAGGGTAGACAGGCTCAAGGCAG
>JADFQF010000276.1 GCA_022561955.1 Chloroflexota bacterium
GCCGGCAATCGGCCGGCTGGCACAGAAAGGCTTCCAGTAAATCGCTGAATCGACACAGCTCATGAATGATTCCAGCCTGTCGGCGCAGGCCACGGATTCGCAGATCGTCGTCAGCAACAGCCTGATCATGCTCGTGCGGCGGCTCATGCTGTGGCTAATGAGCGCGGTACTGATTCTGTTTCTGCCGAAATATCTGGGGGCCGAAGGGCTCGGGCAGCTTGCGTTCGCCACCTCGACGGCGGCCCTTTTTATTACCCTCCTGACCCTGGGCGTCGGCAGATTCTTGATCAAGGAGATCGCGAGAAACAACGCCGTAATCTCCACCTATCTGGGGTCCGCAATCGCCTTGCGGGCCATCATGTCCCTGGTAGTGCTGGCGGCGATTATCATCATCTCTCAGTTCGTTTCCGACTCGGAGCTTTCCAGGCGCGTGATGTGGATAGCGGCGGCGACGATCGTGGTGAATTCGTTCATGGGCCTGGGCAACTCCGTCCTCAACGGCCTGGAGAACCTGAAATGGCCGGCTACGGTGGAGGTGCTAAGCAAGCTCATTGTCGTCGTAGCTGGCGTGACCGTTCTGGTGCAAGGCTTCGGCGTCATCGGCTACGCCCTGGTGCTGCTCGGTGCGGCTGCCTTCGGGCTGACGCTGAACCTGATATACGTGCCGCGCCGCGTCTCCGTCGGCCTCAGGCTCGAAGTCTCCCAGATAAAGACCCTCGTCGTAGGCGGGCTGCCGTTCATTTTGATGGGCGTGCTTCTTAGCATATACAACCACACCGATACGGTGATTCTGCGTCTCTTCACGGACGACAGCGTCGTCGGCTGGTACGCGGCGGCCAATCAGATCTACGGCACTATAGACATGCTGCCGATGGTCTTCACGGCGGCGCTTCTGCCAACGCTCTCGCGGGTCTATGCCACGGACGGACGAGCGGCGATCGCAATGGCGCAGAAGAGTCTCGCCGTCGTGGCCATCGCGATCATCCCGATATCCTTCGGCGTCAGCCTGTTTTCCGGCGTGATCATCGAGAGGTTGCCCTATCCGGCCGAATTTCAGAACTCGGTGCCGCTGCTGACGATTCTGGCCCTCACGATACCCGCGACGGCGTTCCTGGTGATTATCGGGACCGTGGCAATCGCCATAGACCGTCACAAGGCGTGGACCTACGGCCTGCTGGCCACGGTCTCCTTGAACGTACTGCTGAACATCGTCTTTGCCCCCATCTTTCAAGAGAGGTATGGGAACGGCGGTATAGGCGTCGCAATCACGACATTCATGACGGAGGTCCTGATGGTGGCCATCGGCCTCTGGATCATGCCCAAGGGTCTGATAGACCGCTCCCTCATCGTCCTGTTTTTGAAGGTGGCCGGTAGCGGCGGGCTGATGGTAATCGCCATACTGGGATTCAGAATCGTGGGACTCGGCGAAATTCTTCAAATGGTGCTGGGCGGGGCCGTTTATGTGCTTCTCGTGCTGGTTACGAGAGCCGTGACGTCGAACGACCTGAGGATGATCAGAAGCGTCGTCGCTCAGAAAACTCGACGCGGAGACCCGTCTGCTTCGGCCGGGCCGAACGGGGGGCGCAATGGATGACCTGAGCAGAAGAATAGCCGGTCTCTCCCCGGAGAAGCGCGCCCTTCGTCATGTTGAACGCGCTGCCGCTGTCGCTCAACGGCAAGGTAGACCGAAAAGCGCTTGCAGAACCCGGACAATGGGCGCCCTGAGATAGACACGCCCTTCGTCCGATCAGCGCACGCCCGCAGAGGTGGAGTTGGCGGACATATGGGCCGACGTGCTAAAGCCTGGACCGCGTGGGCATTCACGACGTGTTCTTCGACCTGGGCGGCCGCTCGCTGCCGGCTTCGCAGGTCGTTTCCAGAGAGATAACCGCCCTCCGAGTGGAGGTTGCGCTCGAGTCGCTATTCGAATCGCCCACGGTGGCGCAGATGGCCCTGGTGCTAACGGAGAACCGGGCGAAGAAGGCAGACTAGGCCGAGGTAGCCGCACGCCTGCGGAGCTGGAAGCGCTCACGGAAGAGCAGGCGAGGGCGCTCCTATACCATGAGCCCGTTTCCGAATGGGCTGGCGGCCGTCCTATCAGCCTGCCGGGGCCGACAAGCCCGCAAACTTATTAGCCGAGCTTTGCGAGTGTGCCCGCGGGACCGAATGCGGCGATGGCCACAACCCCAAATGAAAGGCCCAACGATAATACGTACGGGGCGTACATCGAGACGCGAGGATGGGACGACGTGTTGGCGATGTCCATCACCCATGCGCCAAACCCGAAGAGAGTACCGGCAATCAGCCCGGTGAAGAGCCCCAGCACGCCTTGCGAAATGGCAGAGACCGGTGCGCGCATGAGTCCATCGAGGGTTAGCATCGGTAAGTCGCTAAGACTTGTTATTCCCAGGGTAATATCCAGGAAGAGGATGCCCAAGGGCATGAGAGCGCCGGAGAAGAACGGCACAAACACCCCGAAAGCGAATCCTATAAACAGCCATAGTATTATGTTGTGCGGTCGTGCCGATGTCGGAGCCATCCAGTATCCGATCAGCGCGGCGATAATAGCCCCCATTATCCAGCCGCCGCTGGAGAGAAGCACGGACGGGACGAACTCCAGATGCTCCGGCTCTATCGGGTATCTAGTGCGCGTCAAGAAGGAAACGAGTAGGGAGGAGGCTCCAAGCCCGCTGCCGTATAGACCCAGGCAGATTGCGAGGCGCATGCGCCTTTTTTCGAGATGGGAAGCGACCTGCGTAAAAGACGTCCGCGTCAGTGTCATTGGGCCCCGCTGGTTATCACACCCGCCAACTCCAGCTCCTCTGCTCGATGACAGCTAACGAATCGTTTGGGGGAGATCTCCCGTAACAGAGGTGTTTCCGTGCGGCACACGTCGATCGCATAAGTGCACCGCGGATTGAAGTAGCAACCCGACGGCGGGTTGGCCGGGTTGGCGACCTCGCCCTGCAGCACGACTCGTTCCTTGCGGGCCCTGGGGTCCGGCTCCGGGACCGCCGACATCAGGGCCGCGGTATAAGGATGCTTTGGATTGGAAAAGATCTCTTCGGTCGGCGCCATCTCCACGAGTTTGCCGACGTACATTACTGCGACTCGGTCGCTAATGTGCTTGACGACACTCAAGTCGTGGGCGACGAACAGATAGGTAAGGCCGAGCTCCTCCTGGAGGTCGAGCATGAGGTTCAGCACCTGCGCCTGAACTGATACGTCCAGGGCCGATACGGGCTCGTCGGCGACGATAAGTCGAGGGTTCAGGGCAAGGGCCCGCGCGATGCCGATGCGCTGTCTCTGGCCGCCGCTGAAAGCATGGGGAAAACGGCGCATGAACTCCGGGCGAAGCCCCACCATGGTCAGGAGCTCGGCAACTCGCTCCTCGCGTTCGCTGCGAGTTCCGATCTTATT
>JADFQF010000277.1 GCA_022561955.1 Chloroflexota bacterium
GACTTTCTGGACATCACCTTGCAGGCTCGACATGCAAAAAGTCCGCCGATTACTGACCATCAGCTATACGCCTTCGTGTTGAGGCGCAATCGGAATGTACAAAGTCTAGCTAAGAAACTATCTCAAAATGGCCGTGGGGGAGTCCAGAGGGGGCTATCCTCCTCTGGCAGAGGACCTGGGGGATGTGCCCCCAGGAACAAAAACCCCAGAGAGTGGGCGGGCGGGAACAAGGTGTCCTCCTTTTTGAGATAGTTACTAAGCTCCATCTCGCTATATGGCAAAGAACAATATCAGGCTGACGCTGATCACCACCGAGCCCTCGAGAAACGCGAATCCCAGGTTCTGGTCCTCGGCCAACTCGTGCGCTACATTGGCGCTGGGGTGCAGCACCAAGTCGAACAGCAGGCGCACTACGTAAAGCACGATGAATCCGATGACGGCAAAGACCGCGAAGGCTATCAGGCCCTCCGTCCATCCCACGAAGTCTCCGAACACCGCCTTGAAGGCTATTATCCCGATGGCTATCGTGTTCGCGCCCAGGGCAACGCCCACGGCGACGTTATCTCGTTCGATCTCCGCGTGAATGTCGTAGGACGTCGTGAGATTGTATAGGAGCGTGAAAAGTATCAGCACCAGAAGTCCCAACCCCAGGAATGCAAATGAGGTGCCCGGACCGCCCCCCTCACCCGAAATGGAGGCGGCTATAATCAGGCTCACGGCGATATAGACGCCGAACTCCACCGCGCCCGTGCCCACGTTCTGGTCCTCGATGATCTCTTTTACCGTACTGAACTTATAGAGAATCAGCTTGTCGACGACGATTCGCGCGACGTTCAAGATCGCTATTCCGACAAGAGATGTTATAAACACCTCTAGCACGTCGGCTCCGAACTGTAGGTCAATTCCCACGCCTCCGTCTTCGATCAGTCGGAGGGGCTGATAAATAGCGCCCAGGACGATGATAATCGTGCCCAGATAATATCCGGACACCGCGAGGGCGAGCGCCACGTTGTTTTTGGTATTGAGCTGCTCCCTTATGCTGTAGGGCGTGGCCACCCCCTGGACGACTCGGGCTATGCCTAGAATTATGATCGCCAGGCCTACGTACACAAGCCCCCGGGGAAATAGCTGAAGAGTGTCGATTAGTGCGTCTAACATTTGATGTCCTCTCGCCGGCTTCTTCGATTACTTCTTGTAAACACTGACCAGGTCCGGGGAAACCACGACCGAGGTGTAAACCTCAAAGGGCATGTCCCCCGACTTCACGACGGAAACAATCTTCTTCATATCCTCGCTTTGAAACTCCCATATCCAGAACCCGTCGCCTTCACCCTGGTTGTCCTTGAAGAAATAGGCCTCATAGCTGGTCGTGTATCCATACGTTTCGCCTTCGTAAGTAATACGAGTGTCAAGGGATTGGTAGGTGGCCAGTCTCACCAGTGCATCGTCATCCAGCCCTATGCTTGCGAGCCCCATCGGCTTATCCTGCTCGCTGACCGCTATGTAAAACTCGCCGTCGTAGGACCATTCGATTCCGACGCGCCTGTCGCCATCTACGCCCGTAAGCTCGTGCCACTCCCCAAATGAGCTCTCGTACCTGTGGACGTTCTCGATTATGAAATAGGCGTCTTCGAAGGTCTTCGAAAAGCCGGAAATTACGACTACGTCCCCTACCCGCGCCGATCTGATCGTTTCGTCAGTCGCCGAGGACTCGGACGCATTTCGCTTCTTCTTCCCACCAAATAGTGATTTGAACATGGACCAATGCTCTCTGTTATTCCACCGCCGTAATGCCCCTGAGACAAACGCTATTCTACGTAGGGTGAGGCGTATGGTCAATCATGGCTGTGGCCGCTTGCACGGCATCTTCGCTTATAGGAATCATTACGGGCCATGTGCCTGATGAATCTCGATCGCGTTACGCTGAAAAAAGTCTTCGAGTCGGCCGACGGCTGAGGTTATTCGGGTGGGTCCAACATCCGCCGGAGATGAGGTATTATAACCAGGCTTGAACGCCAAGTCACCTAAGAAACATCAGGAGGAGAGCAATGCCGGACCTTAGCTCCATGGCGGCGTCCGTTGCGGAAATGCTGAAAGCACGCGGGGAGACCGTCGCGGTCTGTGAGTCTTCCTGCGGCGGCCTGATCTCGGCCGCCCTGGTGTCCATACCCGGTGCGTCAAACTTCTTTCTTGGAGGGGCGGTCTCCTACACTCAGGCCTCGCGGGAAGGGATCATCAAGATTACAGACCAGGATATGGATGGCATGAGGGCGAGCACGGAGCCCTACGCCAGGCTGAACGCACAAAGAATTCGCGGCCACCTCGGCGCAACCTGGGCTCTCAGCGAAACCGGAGCCAGCGGCCCCACGGGAAACCGGTACGGCGACTCCGCGGGCCACGCATGTTTCGCCGTCGTCGGGCCCGTCGAGCGCTCGGTGACCCTCGAGACCGGCGACGCCGACCGAGAGGGCAACATGTGGGTCTTCACGAAGGCAGCGTTGGAGCTACTGGAGTCGTGCATAAAAGAAGCCGGCTGAAATTAATGCCGCACTCGGCCGTACAGGGGAACACCTATTTCCTGGGTAAGAAAACATCGAGCCGCGCGGCAGACTATGCCGGGGATTCGCCGGCGTACAGAAGTATGTCGCGGGTCAGCTCCATCTGGCCGTGGTGCTGCGCCAGCTCCTCGTAGGTATGGACTATGACGGCGCCCGTGTTCCACTCGTGGCCATCGTCGCCCAGCGGGTTGTAACCCCCATATGGGGGTGATGCCAGCGAGTCGGCGCCTCCGATATTGATCAGGTCTTTTCGCAGCCTCTCTTTCAAGTCCGCGACCGCGTCTCTCAGCTCCGATACGGCACCCCGCGCCTCGAACTCGGCATCGCGGTCCCGCTGGATGTTTCGGCCTGCGATGAGCGTGCCGACCCAATAGTCCACGACTCCGACGCAGTGTGTGAGTATCGCGTAAGGCGAGTTCGCGCCGGGAAGGTCCGGGCTTTGATTGACCCGTTCGTCCCCAAGCTCCTCGGCGATGGCCATCATCCCGTCGATGGCCCTGTCCATGAACATGATGAAGTCCTCGTTGCGTATCTCCATCCCCGCTCCTCTCTCGATAGCTGCTGCCCGCCCATTGTCCACATTTGGGGCCAATTGCTCAACGTGCTTTATCATGCCTCGCCAGGCCGACGGGATTGTACACTGACGAGAATACGTTGAACGCGTCGCGCTCCGGCCCTAAAATAGCATGTGATTCGCCTGAGGCGGCCCAGATTATCGGGCTGAACTTTGTGCAATACCATCCCTACATAAAAAATCGCCTTCGGGGAAGTGGACGAGAAACAGTGAAGATAACGAGAAGGGGAATGGGGTTCGGCGCCGTCATCATAGCCGTGCTAGGCCTTCCCGTATTATTGGGAATC
>JADFQF010000278.1 GCA_022561955.1 Chloroflexota bacterium
TGGACTACGTGGAGCGGCTGGAAGTCAATTACCACCTCTTTTCCCTGGAGAAGAGGCACCGCCTGGTAATCAAGACGAGCGTGTCCCCTGAAGAGCCATGCGTTCCCTCGATAGTGTCCGTATGGCGGGGCGCCGACTGGTTCGAGCGCGAGGGCCACGACCTGTTCGGCGTGGTCTTCGAGGGCCATCCCAACCTGGCCCCGCTGCTGCTCTACGACGGCTTCGAGGGCCATCCGGGCCTCAAGAGCTTCCCGTTCCACGATTACGAAGAATGGTGATTTTTGGGCTGAACGGCGGGGCTAGACCCTCTTCCCTTCGCCAGGACCGATAAGCGATAAAATATGCAGGTACAAGAGCTAAAAAGCGAGCACGCCGGCGCCATCGACATGATGGTGAACATGGGGCCGCAACACCCCAGCACTCACGGCGTGTTTCGTCTGGTGATCTGGATTGACGGGGAGCGCATCGCCAGGGCGGAACCGCACATCGGCTACCTTCACAGGGGTTCGGAGAAGCTCTGCGAGGGCGAGCAGTACAGCCAGATAGTCACGCTCTTCGACCGCATGGACTACGTGGCGAACTTCAACTGCGAGATGGCGTTCGTCATGGCGGTGGAAAAGCTGATGGGCCTGGAGATTCCGGAGCGCGCCGATTACATCCGGGTCATTTTGCTGGAGCTGAACCGCATCGCCAGTCACATGCTCTTCTACGGCGTCTACGGCCTGGACGTCGGCGCCATGACGCCCGTGCTGTACGGCTTCCGCGAGCGCGAGCGTATCCAGGAGCTGTTCGAGGCGGTCACGGGCGCGCGCATGATGCACAACTACTTCCGCGTCGGCGGCGTCAAAGATGACCTGCCGGACGACTTCGACAGCCGAATACGAACGCTGATGGGCGATCTCAACCGTGGCATCGAGGAGTGCGACGAGCTCCTGTCACAGAACGAGATGTTCCTGGCCAGGACAAAGGGCATCGGCACCATAAGCGGTGCGGACGCCCTGGATTTCGGCGTGTCCGGCCCCTCGCTGAGGGCCAGCGGCGTCCCAGACGACGTTCGCGTGTCCGAACCCTACTCGATCTACGATCGCTTCGATTTCGGCATCCCAGTCGGTACCTACGGGGACTGCTGGGACCGATATTATGTGCGCGTGGAAGAGATGCGTCAGTCGATGAGCATCCTGGAACAGGCCATGAAGCAGATGGAGCCCGGCCCCATCATGGCGGACGTGCGAAGAATCGCGCGGCCTCCCAAGGGCGAGGTTTACGTCCGCACCGAATCGCCCCGAGGCGACTTCGGCGTATTCCTTGTCAGCGACGGGTCTGACAAGCCATATCGCGTGAAGGTGCGCGCTCCGTCCTTCGCGACCCTTCAGGCGCTTCAACACATGCTTCGCAACGCCTACGTGGCGGATGCCGTCGTGATACTTGGCTCCATCGACATCGTCCTCGGCGAGGTGGACCGTTGAGCCTCATTCTGGGGGTCTACGTTGCCCTGGGAGCGATCGGACTATTCGTTTTTCTATCCATCTCCGTTCTCATCCTGACGTGGCTGGAGAGAAAGACCCTGGCCCGCATTCAGATGCGCATGGGCCCAATGATAGTCGGCTTCCACGGCACGCTCCAGCCCATCGCCGACGCACTGAAGCTCGTAATCAAGGAGGACATTCTGCCCTCCTGGGCGGACCGTCGCATCTACTGGCTCGCTCCGGTGGCCGTGTTCGTCCCGGCGCTCCTCATCTGGGTAACTCTGCCCGTAGCCCGCGACCTGGTGCTCGGCAACCTGGAGCTTGGCCTGTTCTACATCGTCGCCATATCCGTGCTGTCCGTGCTGGGTCTGGTGATGGCCGGCTGGAGCTCCGCCAATAAGTACGCAATGCTCGGCGGGATTCGAGCGGCGGGGCAGCTGGTCAGCTACGAGATACCGTTCATCATGTCTATTCTGGCGATCGCCATGCTCGCGCAGTCGCTGGACCTGCGAGAGATAGTGGACAGGCAGGCGAACATCGCATACATCCTGGTGCAGCCCCTGGGGCTATTCATATTTTTCACGGCCGCACTGGCAGAGCTGGGACGTACTCCCTTCGACATCCACCACGCGGAATCCGAGGTCGTCGGGGGCCCGTTCGTGGAGTACAGCGGAGCCCACTGGTCGGTATTTTTCCTTGCCGAGTACATCAACACATTCACCGTGGCGGCCCTGACGGTGCTGCTGTTTCTAGGCGGCTGGCGATGGCCCGCGATGCCCTTTGACGGGGCGGCCCACACAGCGCTTTCGGCGGTCTGGTTTCTCGCCAAGGCATACATGGTCGTTCTGGGTATATTCTGGATACGAGGCACCTTTCCCAGGCTTCGCATAGACCAGTTGATGTCCTTTGGATGGAAGCTTCTAGTGCCGCTTTCCTTTGTGAACATTATCATCACGGCCGTCGTGCTCTTTTACGGCTGGCCGTTATGGTCGCTCACGCTGCTGTCGACGCTGACGCTGGGCGGTACGGTCTGGATTATCGTCAACAACCCCGGCACCAGCCTGGAAAGACACACCGTAACCGTGTACTCTGCCAGCAGCCTGCGAAGGCCGGCTTCCTCCACGCCCGTCGAGGCGGGGCAAGTGGCGAGTGATTGAAAGAAGGTACAGTAACTCCGTCCGAAGGGCTTTTTATCCGAGGCCTGCTGGTTTATACAGCTTGTGACGGCGAATGATAAACGGCTTGGCGCACCAGCTAGGCGCGTCAAAAGGTTAGGTTGATGGTAGGTTTCCTGAATGGACTAAGATTGACTTTGCGCACGGCGCGACGTCGTCCGGTGACGGCCCAGTACCCCGAGCCGGAGAAGCGTCAGCCCGTGCAAGACCGGTTCATGGGCTTTCCCGCGCTGACGTGGGACTACGAGGTCGTGGAGCCCTACTGCACCGGTTGCATGGTGTGCATCCGCGAATGCCCTACGCAATGCATGTCCGCCCAGATGAAGGACAATCCCAAGGCCGCAGAGGGCACCAGCAGCCGTCGCAAGATCATTGAGACGTTCGAGATCAATCTCGGGCGCTGCATCCTGTGCGGGATCTGCGTCGACGTCTGTAACTTCGACGCCATCGAGATGAGCCACGAGCACGAGCTGAGCAAGTACGAACGAAACGGAAATCGGGCTGACCTCGACCGCCTCCTCGAGTTGGGCCGGGAATTCCAGGACGAAGTGAGTTGGAAGCCAACGCAGCCTGAGAAGAACAGCGGCGTGCCGAAGCCGGGGGCCAAACGGCCTGCCGCGGCCAAGCCTGCCGTCGCCGATGCCGAGGGCAAGCCCTCGAGCGAAATGACCAAAGAAGAGCGCCTGGCCGCGGCCAGAGCACGGGCCGCAGCCCAGAAACAAGCCCAGACTTCCGA
>JADFQF010000010.1 GCA_022561955.1 Chloroflexota bacterium
AAAGTATGGCGATGATCGACACCATCCTTCCTACCGTCGACGGCTCATACCCGGTAGATTTGCCTGCCCCAGCCATGGGCAGTGATGCTGACACGTCCATGTCCCATATGATTCAAAACATCAGCAATATTAAGACGGCCACCGTCGGCCTCGTAGGCGGCGCATTCATCGTGCTTTACGCGAGCCTTGTCTTTATCGTGTGGGGAGGCTGGACAACCATCAATCGGCAGCGGGCGTCGCTCTTGATGGCCAATGGGGATATGGAGCTGGCTAATCGAGAGCTGAAGACCTTTACCATCAAGCTTGAAAACAGCAACCAGGAGTTGCAAGACTTCGCATCCATTGCGGCACATGATCTGCAGGAGCCGCTGCGTAAGGTACAGGCCTTTGGTGACAGGCTGAAAACGAAATACGCCGAGGCGCTGGAGGAACAGGGCAAAGAGTATCTGAATAGGATGCAAGACGCATCGGGACGCATGGCTACTCTCATCAATGACCTGCTCACCTACTCCAGAGTAACCAGCAAGGGCCAGCCATATGAAAGCATAGATCTCAACATCGTCGCGAGTGAGGTTGTTTCCGATCTTGAGACACGGATCGAGGAGCTGGAGGGACGAGTCGAGATTGAGGACCTACCCACTATCGATGCCGACGCCATGCAGATGCGCCAGCTATTTCAGAATATCATCGGCAACGCCCTGAAATACCACAAGCCCGGCGAAGCGCCAGTCGTGAAGGTCCGCGGAACGGTCCTGAACGGCCCCGCAAGAAACGGTACTCGGGGCCTTGAAAACGATGATCTGTGTGAGATCACCTTCGAAGATAACGGAATTGGATTCGACGAAAAATATCTCGACCGCATCTTTGGAATATTCCAGCGCTTGCAGACGCGTGGTGAGTACGAGGGAACAGGTGTCGGCCTGGCGGTCTGCCGAAAGATCGTCGATCGCCACAGCGGGACCATCACCGCCAGAAGTCGGCCGGGCCACGGCGCCACCTTCATCGTTACCCTGCCTGTAAAGCAGCGCGAAAGCGAAGGAGTTATCTCTCAATGAATACCTCGCGAAGAGCAATCACGATTCTGATGGCCGACGATGATGCGGACGACCGCATGTTTGCCAAGGACGCACTGGAGGAGGCCAGACTGGCCAACGACATCCACTTCGTCGAAGATGGAGAGGAGCTCATGGACTACCTGCGCCATCAAGGTAAGTTCGCTGAGCTCAACGGCTCACCGAAACCCGGACTCATCCTCCTGGACCTGAACATGCCCAGGAAGGACGGACGCGAGGCCCTCAAAGAGATCAAAGAAGACGATGATCTAAAGAGGATACCGGTGGTTGTGTTGACTACTTCCAAGGCCCAGGAGGACATATATCGTACCTATGACCTCGGAGTCAGCTCTTACATCACCAAGCCCGTCTCCTTCGAGGGGTTGGTGGACATCATGAAGACGCTGAGCAAGTACTGGTTCGAAATCGTAACGTTGCCTTCTGAGTACTGAAGATGGAACAACACGATTCTCCCCTGAAAATACTCCTCGTTGACGACGATGAGGACGATTACATCCTTACTCGCGACCTGTTCAACGATATTGAAGGGACAGATTTCGAGCTGGATTGGGCCGCGACATACGCCGCCGCCATGCAGGCTATCGGCAACAACGAGTACGACGTCTATTTCATAGATTACCGCCTGGGTGCGCATAGTGGACTGGACCTTATTCAGGAGATCGTAACGAATGGCTGCGAGGCCCCGGTCATCCTGCTCACCGGCCAGGGTGATCACGAGGTAGACATGGATGCCATGAAGGCCGGCGCGGCGGATTACCTCGTGAAAGGCAGGATAGATGCCGAGGTCCTGGAGCGCTCCATCCGGTACTCTCTGGAGCGCAAGAATGCGGAGCTAAGGCAGGAACGGCTCATAGCCGAGCTCCGCAACGCGATGGACAAGATAAAGACCCTGGGTGGCCTGTTGCCGATCTGCGCAAACTGCAAGAGAATTCGCGACGACAAGGGCTATTGGAACTTGCTGGAATCGTACATAAAGGAGCACTCCGGGGCTGAATTTAGCCACGGCATCTGCCCGCCCTGCATGGCGCAGCTATACCCCGGCTTCAAAGTAAGCCAGACTCAGGAAGACGAAGATCCGGAATATGAAGCCTCTATTTCTGAAGATAAAAAATCAGTAGCTAATTCGTGAAAGTTGCAGGAATCTCGCATGGACAGTAGTCCCATAAGGGTGCTGCTCGTCGATGATGATGAGGACGATATTATAATCGCCCGCGATCTTCTCTCCGACATCGATGAATCGGGATTCCAACTTGACTGGGTTTCCACCTACGATGACGGCTTGAAAGAAATCGGTCGTGACCAACACGACGTATATCTGGTCGATTTCCGCCTCGGTTCAAGCGACGGCTTGCAGCTCATACGGGACGCGCTTGAAAATGGAAGTAAAAAGCCTCTGATCTTGCTCACCGGCCAGGGAGACAGGGAAGTAGATGTCGAGGCGATGAGAGCCGGCGCCTCGGATTACCTCGTCAAAGGCCAGATAGACGCAAACCTGTTGGAGCGGTCGATTCGCTACTCAATTGAACGAAAGCGAGTGGAAGCGGAAAGAGCCGTCCTCGAAGAGCAGCTCCTCCAGTCTCAGAAACTGGAGAGCGTCGGCCAACTGGCGGGTGGAATCGCGCATGATTTCAATAACTTGATGACGCCGATCGTAGGCTATTCCCAGATGGCCCTCATGAGGCTTCCTCAGGGATGCCGCGAGCGCGGATATATTCAGGAAATTCAAAAAGCCGCCGAACGAGCCTCCAGACTCGTGCAGCAGCTTTTGGCCTTCTCCCGCCGGCAGATGGTACAGCCGAAGGTCATAGACCTCAATGACCTTATCTTCAACATCGATAAGATGCTCAGACGTCTTATCGACGAAGACATAGAGCTCGTCCTGCTGCCAACGCCGGGACTAAAGCTTGTAAAGATTGATCCCAGCCAGTTCGAGCAGGTTCTGGTCAATCTCACCATAAACGCCCGCGACGCCATGGCCGATGGTGGGACCCTCATCATCGAGACGTCAAACGTCTCATTCGATAATGGATATTTTGAGGGGCACAATGATATTACCCCCGGGACTTACGTAATGTTGGCCGTCAGTGACACGGGAGTTGGAATGAGCAAGGATGTAAAGACGCGCATCTTCGAGCCCTTTTTCACCACGAAAGACGCGGGCACGGGAACAGGCTTGGGACTGTCGACGTGCTATGGAATAATCGCTCAAAATAGCGGATTCATATGGGTGTACAGCGAGCCGGGACAGGGAACGACCTTCAAGATATACTTGCCGAGCGTTGTCGGTACGGCGGAAATGCTGTATCAAGATATCGATTCAGGCCACCTGCCCAGGGGCAGCGAAACGATACTGCTGGTGGAAGACGAGGTACCGGTCCGTGAAATGACGGTCCGAGTACTTAAACAGCAGGGCTACAATGTACTGGAGGCCCCAAACGGCGCGGAGGGCCTGCGGCTGGCGCGAGACATCCCACGAGGGGATATCCACCTCCTTCTTACGGACGTCGTAATGCCGTTGATTGGCGGCAAGGAGCTGAGCGAAAAGTTTCAGGCGCTGCATCCGGAATCCCAGCTGATATTCACTTCCGGGTATACCGACGAGCTCATAGTAAGACACGGTGTTTTGGAGCCGGGAGTACACTTCATTCAGAAGCCTTATTCGCTCAACACGCTTACGAGAAAAGTTCGCGAGGTCCTGGACGCAAAGATCGCAAGCCTGCCGGTGGATTAGAAGCCTCTCTCCGAGTCAACGTCAAGCGGATGTCCACATTGGGAATCGCGAAAGGGTCGAGACGCAGGTCCCTATCGATGAGCTCTCGGAAGAATCCGACTCCAAAGAGACGCTGCGTTGTGATCCGGACGGGGCGAACAGGCTATCGCGGCCAACGGTCAGTCTCTGACAGACCAGATGGTGTGGTAGTTATCACCCCGGACGACGGCCGCGAACTCCTCTTTTTCCAGCAGCCTCAGCTCGGACAATGTCGTATCACACGCTTCGACGGCCTCCGTCTGACCCGCATCTTTGAATCGCCGCACAATCCTGTCCCATAGACCGAGACTAACGAGGCTGTCCACGTATCTTGGCCACGGTATCAGGGTGAGGCCGTGGACCCTGGGGAATCCAGGCCTGAGCCGCCTTATGCTGCGTAGTCGCTCCTGGGGAGATGCGGCCATCGGCATCAACCGTATCATGGGGCCGTCCGTCGCGTTCGAACGCGTGTCGATTACCACCGCTTTTCTGAACGTCGGGAAGAAGACCGACATAATCTCCGCGGCATCGATGCTCTTCATGATTTCGTCGACATCCAGGACGAAATCATCGTCCATCATTTTGCCACCTCAACAACAGTCAGGACTTAACCAGCTCGCGCACGGTCTCGAGGAAGGAAGGCAAGACGTTTTTCCAGTCCCCGACAACGCCGTAGCTGGCGGACTTGAATATGTTGGCCTCCGCGTCCCGGTTTATGGCTACGATATTCTTGGCGCCCGAGCACCCAGCCATATGCTGACTTGCCCCGGAGATTCCGACAGTAATGTACAGGTCCGGGGTGATGGTTTTGCCCGTCAGCCCGACCTGGTAGCCATGATCGAGCCATCCCGCGTCGCAGACCGCCCTGGACGCACCGACGGCGCCGCTGAGAAGCTTAGCCAGCTCCTCCAGCATCTCGAACGGCTCGGGCCCTCCCAGACCTCGGCCTCCGCCAACAACGACGGGCGCGTCTTCGAGCCTGACGCCCTGGGACTCGCTCTTGACCGTCTCTACGAGTCTGGCCTTGATGACCGATTCGTCCAACCCCGCGTCGATCTCCACGACCTCGCCGGTTCGAGAAGCGTCGGGCTGGAGCGGCTCGTACACCTTTCCTCTCACCACCACCACCTGTGGGTTGGCTTCCGGGAATGTTACCTTGGCCAGCGCGCTGCCGCCGTACACGGGCCGAGTAGCCGTTATCCTCCGCGTGTCGGGGTCGACATCGACCTCGACGCAGTCCTGCGCCATTCCCACGCCCAGCCGGAACGCCAGCCTTGGCGCGATGTCTCTCGCGGCGGGAGTCCTACCCACCAGAACGACGCTGGGCTCGACCTGTCGGCATACCTGCTCGAATGCGGCGAGATATGCGTCTATCTGAGGCTCGGACAGCACCGGGCTCTTGACGACGTAGACATTGTCGGCGCCCTGCGCGATCGCCGCATTCGCCGCACCACCAGGGTCCGCCCCAAGCAGCGCCACGCCGACGCCCTCGCCCAAAGCCTGGTCGAGGCGACGGCCTACCGCCAGAAGCTCGCCCGTGATCGACTGAAGCTCGCCGTCGGCAAGCTCGCCCAATGCCAATATTCCTGCCATGTAATCTACCTCAGATCAGCTTCTCTTCGCGGAGCCTGAGCGCGAGCTTACGGCCGGCGTCAGCCTCATCCTCACCCTCTACGATCTCCACCCGCCCATCGCTGACGGGGATGAAGATCTCGGTGAGTTGCAGCTTGGGCGCCAGGGCGTCGGGGCTCAGCCCGAGGTCTCCGGCAGTCCATACCGTAGGTGTCTTCCTGCTGGCGGTCATGATGCCGCGAAGCGTGGGGTACCTTGGCTCGCCGAGCTCGTTGCTCACGGTCACGAGGGCAGGCGTCGGCGCCTCCACGACCTCGTAGCCATCGGTCAGCGCGCGCTCGACGACGATTCCGTCATCTGTCACTTCGATCTTCTGGGCCAACGTCACGCTGGGCAGTCCCAGCATCTCGGCAACGCCCAGGGGCACGTGCGCATTGTCCCAGTCGGAGGCCTGTCTGCCGCAGAGGATAAGATCGAACTCTCCGACCTTCTTGATCGCTTCAGTAAGCACCGTGGCCGTCGCGTAGGGGTCCAGGTCTTGCACGAGCTCGTCCTGGACCAGTATCAGCTCATCGGCCCCCATGGACAGAGGCTTCTTCATGACGTCCATGACGAAGCCGTTTCCCACGGAGATGATGGTGATCTTGGCTTCCCCCGCCGCCTTGATTATCAGCGCGGCCTCCACGGCGTTCTCGTCGAATCCGTTAACGATGGGCGGTATGCCGGGAACGGGCACGACTCGCTTGGCATCTGAATCGATCGCGAAGGCCGATGCCGGCGTTTCAGGGTCCATCACCTGCTTCACGCAGACGATTATGTTCATATGCTCTGATACCTCATTCAGTTCACAGTGGCCCTAATCATACAACAATTTCGTGCCCTTTTTGGGCGGGCCTAAGAAGCCGTTGAGAATATAGCATCGGCCCGGAAAGGTGTCAACGCGGCCCGACAACCTACCGGCGATGCGACGCGAATACGCCGGACCACGGCACGTCCGAGACTTCGTCCTCGCCCGCCCGACAGACGCATCACGATGTAGGGCGCTACGGAAATTGAAACGCCTTCGCCGTTGGCGGACAAACGCGGATTCAACCTCGCGGCGGGAGGCGGTTCCCGCAGGCCTGACTCCCCGTTGGGCGATCCACACGACGACTTCCCTGCACAATCGCAGCCCAAGGGCCCGCCTAAATATCGTATGGATATGCTCATGATTTACAGTCCCGGGTCTGTACCAATATTCGGAAAATTGGTATCAAATATATTTTATAAATCTTATATATTTACAAAGTTCTCCTCAAATCCCTTCGCGGATTTATGGATTGTACACCCCTTTATCACGGCCTCTATCAGAAAAGCAAATCTACTGAAATCTCGCGATTTGCGCCTTGACAAGTATTGTACTTGTCCCGAATAATAACCAGGTCTTAGCGGCAAAGTGGTTAAGGTCCAAATCTTCACACCTCGAAGGGGTTCGCCATATAGGTGCTGGCACCCATATGGTAGTGGTGTAAATACGGGTTACCCCTGAGAGCGAACCACAGATACTCTGCGTGTAGGCATCAGTGGTTAACTTTGGTGGCAGCGCTCAGTCTACTGGGTAATGCCATCGAAGTGTCGGTGAACAATCGGACTCCAACTGTTAGCCCCATTCACCGCTGCTTCAATTGGCCGGATCATTCCACGTTGGAGCTGTCGGCGGACGCAGTGATTGGCTCGAGCCCAGGCGGGGAGGAAGCTCCCGGGTTGCGTCCCTAGACGTAGTCTTACGCCTTATCGAGCAGACCGAGCGTCTTCGGCAACTTCTATCGACGGGTAATACACCCGTAACACTGCCGGCCATATGTTCCGATAAGGGACTAATTTTGAAGCGGTCCTCGATACGGTAACTCATTCGGGTCGTGGCTCGTTTTCGCGTCGCGTACCTCGACACCTTACGTCTGTGCGGGAAACTATACTGCCTGCCGCAGACACCGAGAGGAGGGGCAAATTGGTAATACCAGCCGATAAACATTCATTCGCTCCCGCTGTAATGGAGCAGGTGGCCGTCGTTCCACAAAGACAGGAAGTGCCTTCGCGCTACGACATGGTATGTCCGAGGTGCGATGCACAGCTGAGGATCAACTACGAGGAGCCGGTTTGTCTCCAATGTGGGTTCGTGGACTACGAGTATGTTCCTGCCCAGGTCAAGCGGAAGAAGAAGACGGTCATAAGTGATGGGACTCGCTACGTACTCAGGTACGTGGGAGACTTCGATTCCCTCTCCCAGACCCTCACCCACGTGCAGCTACAGCGCATGCGAAACAGGGTCGTCTACAACGTAAGCTGTCCGTTTTGCACCAGGCCGATGATACAGTCGTCGCTGTCCGGCAAGCGCCGAGAGGTACGTGAGGAGCGTTACAAGTGCACCGAGGGCCATCGCGTATCCCTCACCCCGGCCAAGAACGGTTCACTGGGCTGGAAGTAGTCCCGACGACACGGCCAAGACCGTAGCGCGGTGCGACCGGCGGCGGACCATGCGTATATAATGGTCCTTGACCAGAACTCATCGGTAGTTTTAGAGAAAGGTCTTCCGGGTCCGCCTTCAGGCTATGGTAAAGGTTATAGACAAGATCGCACGGGAGCGGGGCGGGTTTCTCTTCATATGCGACTTTTCGCCTCCCCGAGGCTCCGCTCCGGAGTTGCTGGCTTCGGCAAAAGACCTGGACGCCGACTGGATTTCGGTGGCCTACAATCCGGGTAAGTCGACCAGGCTCAATTCTGCGATGGCCGCCCACTGGATCAAGGCCAGGCTCGAAAAGGACGTGGTGTTCACCCTGGCTACCAGGGACATGAACAAGCTTGCGCTTCAGAGCCTCCTTTTGGGCGCGGATCTGCTCGGCCTCGAAAACGTCGTCATCGTCAAGGGCGATGAGTTCACCGAACGGGACCTGAGCCGGGTCCGGGACGTCGGCGACTACTCCCCGACCAGCCTTCTGGAGTCCCTGCGACGAATGAACGAAGGCGTCGACTTCAAAGAGTTGAAGCTGCGGTCTTCGACGAACTTCTGCATCGGAGCGACGATCGATCTCGCCAGGGGCATCGAGCAAGAGGCGAGGCTAAGCCGCAGGAAGGTCGAAGCGGGTGCGCAGTTCTTCATATCGCAGCCGACGTTTGACCCCACCGGGCCGCAGGCCTTCCTCGAATGCTATCGAAGCTCATATGATGAGGAGTTTCCCTGCCCTATATTCCACGGCGTGCAGGTCATGACTGAAGACAGCCTCGTCTTCGGCCATGTGCCGGAGTGGGTAACAGAGGACCTGAAGAAAGAGAGGTCGGGCGTTGATATCGCGCTTCAAGTGCTCGACGAATTCGCAGGCGCAGGCCTGACATCGATATATCTGATACCGCCCATCATGCGCGGCGGCCGGCGGGACTACGAGGCCGCCCAAGCCGTGCTCTTAAACTTTCGCGATTAGCCCGGCTCTAACTGTCGGTCTCCTGGTCTTGCTCGACCAGCGGCGCACCCGCGTCCCTGAGCTCATTCAAGACCCGCAAATAATTGTGCTCTTCGATCTCCACGTAGTAGTCCCTGCGTCCCCCGCCCGAGCTCGAACCCTGGAGCTCTCCCCCATTTCTCTCCAATAACGAGCTAACCAGCTCGTCGAACTCGTCGAATCTTTCCCCGGTCATCACAGTAATGGTCCGAAGTGGCATAACGGCCTATCTTGATACCTCCTCATCAAGGAAACTCAAGAAATAAAGGTCGACCGGAATCCTTATACCATATTCATTGAGCATTTACATCGTACATATAGCCAACGTTTACTGATTACGAATTACATGCATCGAATTGTGAGTGAATAAAATATAATTATAGCCCATAATAGTAAAAAACATATATATAGCTAAATATTTTATTTACAGTAATTTATCAAGAAACTATGTGGCTAATCCGTTGAACCAGTGTTAACACTGTTGAGGATCGTGCAGGCAATACTCTTACATATGAATCGCCGGGATCCAAACGGGCATGAGCCCTGGAGCGCCTTGGGCACCGTAATCGTGATCATCTGAGACCTGTCCGCCGCAAGGACCAGGGCCGAATAGACGATACTTTCCGAACGCCATCGAGTCCAACTCGTGTCGGCCATCTAATGAATGTGATCAGGGCTAAACATCAGGCCGTAACTGGAATACGCGGCCGCTAACAGTCGGTCCAGGGCGCTAAAAACTCATCCAGCCGCGGAAAGACCTACGCTTTTCGTCTTTCCATGCGAGGCTTAATTCGTGCCAATACGGTCCCATCGTAACTCATGGGAAGAGGTGTGGCGCTCTAGGGCCTGCCTACGCGTTGACGCAATTTGAGTGTCTGGCTATAATTCTTGGTAAATAGAGGGGTAGAGGTATTCGCAGTTGGCAAACGAGACTGGAAAACGATACACGTGTTCGAAGTGCAACGCTGAGTTCGTGGTGACGCGTGGCGGCGAAGGCACGGTCAAGTGTTGCGGCGAGCCCATGCAGCGGAAGGCGTAGCCTGAAGAGTCATGCAAGGGAAAGGCGGCTCACTTGGCCTTCCCGAATCTCAATAAAGGTGGAGTAAATGGCTAACCAGCTTGGAAGAAGGTATCAGTGCGAGACATGCGGCACGATGGTGCTGTGTACCAAGGCGGGCGAGGGGATTGTTCAGTGCCACGAAGATGAAATGCCCGTCCAGCAGCCCAGGAAACTACCCTCCTCAGACTAAATCAAACGCTGCCAACGATGAACATCACCTCGGTCGCCGTCTGACAGGCTGTGCGGCGAGAGAGTAATCAGACGAGCAGCTTGATGGCCGCCTCGTGCTGTTCATCGGCGTGATAAGAGCTACGCACCAACGGCCCGGACGCGACGCTCTTGAAACCCAGGGCTTCTCCAATCTCCTTGAGCTCTTCGAACTCCCTCGGCGTGTACCACTTGGCCAGCGGCGCGTGCTTGTCCGACGGTCGAAGGTACTGGCCGATGGTCAGAAGGTCGCAGTCCACGGACCGCAGGTCTCGCATCGTATCTACGATCTCATCCCACGTCTCACCGAGCCCAACCATCATGCCCGACTTGGTAACCGGTCTGCCTCCCATACGCTTGGCCCTGTGCAGGAGCTCCAACGACAGGTCATAGTCGCCCCTGTGCCGCACGCGTTGGAAGACCCTTCTGACCGTCTCTATGTTGTGGTTAAGCGTTTCCGGCTCCGCGTCCATGACTGCCGAAAGGGCGTCCCAGTTGCCCTGAAAGTCGGGGATCAGTACCTCGACCTTGCAGCCCGGTATTCGGTCGTGTATCTGCTTAATGCACTGGGCGAAGATGAACGCGCCGCCGTCCGGCAGATCGTCCCTGTCGACGGAGGTGATCACCGCGTATCGCAATGCCATTCGCTCGACCGCATCTGCGAGTCGTGCCGGCTCCTGAAGGTCTACCGGCCCCGGTCTCCCCGAGGTCACGGCGCAGTAGGAGCAGGCCCGCGTGCAGATATCGCCCAGCACCATGAACGTAGCCGTCTTGCGCTCCCAACACTCGCCTATGTTGGGACAGCGCGCCTCTTCGCAGACGGTGTGGAGCGCGCTCGTCTTCAGCACCTCGCGCAGCTCCAGGTAGTTGCGTCCGCCGGGCATTCGGACCTTCAGCCAATCGGGTAGCCTTCGCTCGGCCGCCATGTCTCCTCCGTGAATGGACTTGATATCATGATACCAGAATATCTGCCTGACATCCTTATGGTGGGACGGACGGGCCATTACCGCTGTCGCCCCTGTGCTATAGTATGACGGAGCCAACATGAATATATACGGCGGACGTGAGAAGCATTGACTGGACAGGCTCGACTTGAAGATCTCGAGCAACGTGATGAGTCGGCCACGCTGCACCTGGACGGCTGGGGTGAGCTTGGAGACACGCTGGCCGAATATGAAGGCTCGACCATAAATGTCTTTGGCGGCATTCCCGGCGAGGAGGTCGTCGCACATATCCTTCGGTACCGTCGCCGCAGGCAGAGCTACGTCTCCGCGCAGGTCCTTCGGGTCCTCAAGCCTTCTCCGCATCGAGTAGAGGCGCCGTGTCGATACTTTGGCGCGTGTACCGGTTGCCAGTGGCAGCACATAGACTACGAGCATCAGCTCGAACTGAAGCGGGACAGGGTTTCGACGAGTCTCAAGCAATACCAGACCCTCTCCGATATAAGCGTCGCACCCACGATGCCGAGCCCGCAGGTGTTCAACTATCGTAATCACGCCCGCTTCACCGTGCGCGGCCAGGGCCGCCTGGGGTATATCAATCGCATGAGCCGCAGGTTCGTGGAGATCGACGAGTGCATGTTGATGGACCCGTGGATTAACGAAGCACTGGGCGAGCTGCAGGGCAAATGCGCGGAAACGACGCAGCTCTCCGTCCGCCTTGGAGTGAACGCGGGCGAGTGGCTCATACAGCCCACGATGCAAAACCCCGACATCTCCCTGAAAACGGGCCAGACGCATTACCGTGAAAAGCTTCTGGGCCACACGTTTAGGATCGCTTCGCCCTCATTTGCGCAGGTCAATACGCCCCAGACAGAGCGCATGATCGAGCTGGTGCGGCGGAGGCTGGAGCTTCGAGGCGATGAGCTATTGCTGGATGCCTATGCGGGTGTCGGCGTCTTTGCGGCCCTGACGGCGCCCTACGTAAAAAGGGTTGTCGCCATAGAGGAGTCGTCGGCGGCGATCAAGGACGCGGCCGTCAACACTATCGGCATCGACAACCTGGAGTTCATAGAGGCGAAGACGGAAGACGCGATTGGTGGCCTGGAAGAGAGGCCGGACGCCGTCATACTGGACCCGTCGAGGCTCGGCTGCCACCCCGACGCCCTGGATGCGCTGGTCGTTAATCGAGTGCCCCGCATCGTATACGTCTCGTGCGACCCGGATGCCCTGGCACGGGACCTCGACCGGCTCGTCTCGGGCGGCTATCGCGTGGATGCTGTCGAGCCCCTGGACATGTTTCCCCAGACGCATCACGTGGAGTGCCTGGCGACTCTCACGTTTCGATAATAGAAATGAACGGCGCGAACGGCTACAATAATTGGGTATGAGTGGGAAAGACGTGGCATTATTGGCAGATAGGACTCTCGTGCTGGCATCGGGCTCGCCTCGCCGCCGAGAGATCGTCAAGGCGCTGGATATGCAGATACGGATAACGGTCTCCGACACGGTAGAGGGTCCACCCGAACCCGGCGAGGATACGGCCGAATACGCGAGGCGCCTGTCGCTTGAAAAGGCGCGGGCCAGCCGAATCCAGGACGAAGGCTGCCTGATTCTGGGCGCGGATACGATCGTGGTGCATGAGGGCGAAATCCTTGGCAAGCCTGCCGACGAGGCCCAGGCGGTCCATATGCTCGAGAGGCTCAGGGGGCGGACCCACAGCGTCATTACGGGGGTGACCTTGCTCGATGTCGATACGGGCCGGCATCGGTCTGCCACAAGGGCCTCGGATGTCGTGATGCGGAGCTACGGGGACGAGGAGATCAGGGCCTACGTCGAGTCGGGCGAACCTATGGACAAGGCCGGTGCCTATGCGGCTCAAGACGACCGGTTCAGTCCCGCCTCCGAAATCCGGGGATGCTACCTGAACGTCGTCGGCCTGCCCCTGTGCGACGTGATCGACATCATGGCGGAGATGGGCGTCAAGGCTCGGCTAAAGAGCGGTTGGACCCCGCCGGACAGGTGTCGGGAGTGCCCGCTCAGGCAATTGCCGGAGGTCGCGGCGCCGT
>JADFQF010000279.1 GCA_022561955.1 Chloroflexota bacterium
ACTCTTCCTTGGCGGCGGCGCAGTCCAGGGTGGCCGTCACCTGAGGCACGCCGACTCCGGTGACCTCTCTCGTCGTGCAGGCCGCGCCGGGGCCTACGCCTACGAGGACGCCGTGTATGCCGGTCTCCATGAGCTCCAGCGCTACCTCGTAGCTGACGCAGTTGCCGACCAGTACCGGCACATCCAACATCTCCAGGAGCTCGGGAAACCTGAGCCCTCGCTGACTCGTCGAAACGTGCCTGGCGGTCGTAACGGTGGACTGGACGACGATCATGTCCGCGCCCGCCTCCGCCGCGATCGGCGCCAGGCGCTTCGTGTTGGCCGGTGTAACAGAAACGGCGCACATGGCGCCGCTCTTCTTTGTCTCCTCGACTCGCTCAGCGATGAGCGTGTCTCGGATTGGGGCGGTGTACAGCTTCTGAAGCAAGCTCGTCACCTCCTCCTGAGGAGTGGTGACGACCTGGGATAAGACGTCGTCGGGGTCGTCGTATCGGGTCTGCACGCCTTCGAGGTTCATCACGGCCATGCCGCCCTGTCTGGCCATTTCGCCCGCGAAGGCCGGCGAGACGATCGCGTCCATGGCCGCGGCCAGAATCGGAGTCGAGAGGGTTATGCCGTCAATGGAAAAGTCTGTGCTGGTCAGCTCTGGATTTACCGTGAACGCCCCTGGGGCGATAGCGACCTCATCAAAACCGTAGGCTCGCCGAAGCTCTTTTAGCTGTGGTGCAACCATATGAACAGACCCCCTCACGGTTGGATTTTCCCGACTATATCAAAGGTGATTTGGGGAGTCAACCAATAGCGGTCGGTCTCCCGCGCGCCGCTGCAACTAGCCGTCTATGCGTTCGTTGATGGTTATATGAAACTTGCCGTGGCCGCTTGGGACGTGCTTAAAGGACTCGATGTTCGCCGCCTCTGCTGGTGAGTGCCTCTCCCGCCATCCAGGCGGACGAGTATTAATCGATAATAGCTCCCTCCGCATGAGCGGTCAATGGTATTATGGTAATAGTTCTTATTGCGCAACATAATGATCGTTTCGGCCTTCACAATAAATCGGATTCCCTAAGATGGCCCCCAATTCTCCTTCAATGAGTAACATGGAAAACGTCATAAGACGGTACGCCAAAGAGCTCGGCTTCGACATCGTGGGCTTTACCTCGGCGGAGCCTTTTCTGCGCGACGAGGCCGCCGCGATCGAGCGTGTCCGCAGCGGCCTCATGGACGGCCTACCGTGGTACACCGAGGAGCGCGTGCATCGCGCCACGCACCCGAGAGCGCTGCTGGACGGGGCGAAGTCCGTCATCTCCCTGGGCATCTCTTACAACACCGGCGACCCCGATTCGACGTCCGGCGGCCCGTCGGGGAAAGTCGCCAGGTACGCATGGGGCGACGACTACCACGAGGTCATCAAGGGCAAGCTGCGTCGATTCGTGGCCGGCCTGCAAGAGCGACTGGGCACACCGGTGAAAACCAGGATATTCGTGGACGACGGCCCGATGAACGATAGGGCGGCGGCGGAGCGTGCGGGCGTTGGCTGGTTCGGAAAGAACACGAACATCATCTCCCCCGGCTTCGGCTCCTGGATTTTTTTGGCTCAAGTCGTCACAGACCTCGAGCTGACTCCGAACGTACCACTGAAGAAGACGTGCGGAAGCTGTGTGCGCTGCATCGACGACTGCCCGACGGGCGCTATCGTCGCCCCATACGTTATCGACAATCGACGCTGCATCTCGTTCCTGACCATCGAGCTGCGCGGCCCCATACCCAGGGAGCTGCGCCCTCTCGTCGGCGACTGGGTGTTTGGCTGCGATATCTGCCAGGACGTTTGTCCCGTCAATCGCAAGGCCTCCACATCGAGCGAGCCGGCGTTCCAGAGGAGACACGACTTCTCCGCTCCCGAGCTCTTGCCTCTACTCGATCTGGACCAGGAGGGTTTTAGCGAACGCTTTCGTAACAGCCCAATCAAGCGGGCCAAGCTCGAAGGCTTGCAGCGCAACGTATGCGTCGCTCTGGGCAATATCGGCGATCAAGGCTCGGCGCCGGCCCTGGCAAGGGCGTTGGGCAATCGCTCTGCCCTGGTCCGGATGCACGCGGCGTGGGCCCTGGGACGCATCGGCGGCGAGGAGGCCGCGGCCGCTCTGCGAGAGGCGCTGACGCGGGAAGTCGACGGCGACGTGCTGGAAGAGTTAAGGCTTGCCGTTGAGATGCCCGTGGCGGCCTCGGGGAACTAGCCTTGCCTGGAAGGATATATCTGGCGAACGTGGGCGCCAACGCCGCTCATCGCTTCAGCAGCCCCATATTCGCCGACGGCACGTTCGAGTTTCTGCCAATTCCCGAAGAGCCGCCGATCGATGGACCGCACGCGGTGCGATACCAGGACCTCAGGTCGCGCTATCAGCCTGCGAAGGACCTGAAGGAGTACATCCCCAAGAGGCTCTGGCAGGTGTCGACTCACAACGACCCAGAGTTCGAGACATTTACCTATGGGGACAACTGCGAGGCGAACGCCAGGGCGGCATCCCTCAAACGCTTGGAGCCGGGCGACTTTCTCTTCTTCATCGTGAGACTGGTCCGGTGGACTGCCGGCTCGTCCACGGGAGACCACGGCTTCTATCTCGTTGGCTACCTGGAGATAGAAGATGTCCTTAGAGACGTTCGAGCGCGGCCGTCTGCCGGGGAGATGGCGCGCTTCGGGGCAAACGCCCATATCAGGCGCGGCCTGTGGGACTCGGGCCTCTGGGACCGCTTCTGGGTGTTTGGCGGATCGAGCAACTCCAGGCGATTTCACCATGCGGTCCCGGTGACGCGAGACCTGGCGCAGGGCGCGTTCAGGTCCGCCGATGGCTCGCCGTGGCGATGGGACGGAGGCAGAACAGACCTGCAGGTCATCGGCTCCTATACCCGAAGCTGCCGCTGCGTCATCGACCCTAGCCTGGATGGCCACGAGCAGAGGGCGACTTTTTTCTGGGACTGGGTGCGGAGGCATTCAGAGGCCAAGTAACCACCGGCATCGAAATAATTACCGAGGATGGGCAAGAGAAATTCGGGCATGTTAGCCACCATGTGAATCGGGTTACCACCTTATATGGGTGGAGTGCGATGTTTCGAACGTCCAGGTCTTCTATTGCGTTGGCGGGTCTGGGAATAGCCATTGCCGTTGCCGGACCCGCCTGCGGGGCGACGGCGCCATTCGTGCCTCCCGTCGTCACCGTGGTCTCCCTGGAGCGGCAGACTCCAACCAGAACGCCGGGAACGGCCGATACGCCGGTTCCGACTCGGACGGCGTCTCGAACACCTCCGCCCACCGTGACTCGGACGCATACCCCTGTCCCAACGCTCGCTGCAACCGTCACCGAAGTTCCCGTGGATAC
>JADFQF010000280.1 GCA_022561955.1 Chloroflexota bacterium
CGTTCCGATTCTCGTCCAGACCCAGACTACGTCGCCCGTACCCAATCCAGAACCGGCAGAACCTACCGTCGTGCCGACTCCCACGCCGACCTCCACGCCGTCTCCGACCCGGGAGCCGACGGCTACTGCGACCCCCGCGGCATTATCGTCGGCCGATGTGTTTGGCCGCATATCGCCTTCGGTGGCATTCATTCAGACGTCCACCGGCACGGGCAGCGGAGTCCTCATCGACGGCGGCTACGTCGTCACCAACGCCCACGTCGTTTGGCCCTTCGACAGCGTCCGGGTGGTGTTCCCGGATGGCACGGAGCATCTCGCGGCGCCCGTGGCCAACTGGGACCTCATGGCCGACCTGGCCGTCATCGGGCCTATCGATAGCGCCGTCAGCGCAATCGAGCTGGTAGACGGCGAAGACTTGACGGTCGGCAGCGACGTTCTTCTTATCGGCTACCCAGGCGAGGTGCAGGAGTTTCCTCAGCCTACGATCACCCGGGGCATCATATCCCGCATCCGGGAGTGGGACCCCATCCAGATGACCTACTTCCAGACCGATGCGGCCATCGCGGGCGGTCAGAGCGGTGGGGTGCTGGTTTCCGATAAGGGCGAGGTGATCGGCATCTCGGGATTCAGGTTCACGGAGGCGGGCTTTGGCATCGTGGCGTCGGCCGCAGACCTTATTCCGCTCGTCCACGGGCTGGTCCGGGGCAGCGATACAGACAATCTCGGAAATCGCGCACTGCCAATGGGTCAGGGCGATACCGAGCACGATATTACCCTGCAAGGCTACTGGGACCGGCGCGTATTCGTATTGAACGAGCCTCCGGGCACTGAGGTCTATCTTACGGTCTCCGGCGATACCGATGCCATCCTCGCGGTCGGCGACGTTTACGGTACGGCAATGCTTTTGGTCGACGAAACGCCCTGGGGGAAGGAGACCGCCTCCTTCACCACAAGCTACGACGCGCCGACGTTCGTCGTCGTGGGGCACCGAGTCGAGGGGGTCGCCGACCTTCGCCTCACCAGCAGCCGGCCGTTATCACCTCTGGTGGATGACGAAGACGGCAAGGCGATTTCCGTCGGGGATATCGTCACCGGCAACGCCGATTATCCCGGCGACCTGGACTACTTCGTGATAGACCTCGAGAAAGACCAGGCCATCGAGGTCCTGGTCAGCTCCGCCCTGCTGAATCCGATAATTACGATCGACTTTGTCGGAGCCACCGAGGACCAGCTCATAGCCGACGATAACAGCGGCGGCGGGCTGTTTGGCCTGGACCCCCTCATTACCTACAGGGCGCCTCATACCGGAAGCTACAATATCGTCGTGGAGTCCGCCGAGGCGACGGTTGGCGGTTACTTTCTCGTCGTGGGCAACGCGCCTCCGGATGCCGTCGCCTTTAGTCCGCCCCCGAGCGCAACCGCCCTGCCCGACGCAACTGTCGGCGAAGAAGAGCTGACAACCTACACGAGCGACGATTTCCCGTTCAGCTTTCAGTACCCGGCGGCCTGGACCCAGTCGCCCGGCGACCCTGTTTACGGCATCTCGGCGTCATTCACGGGGCCTGAGAACGAGTCCGCATTCGTCACGGTCGAAGACCTGGTTGAGACCGGACTCGGAGAGATGGGACTCGACGAGTACAAAGAGCTGATTCTCACGTCCCTGGTGGAGGGAATCCCGGGTTTTCGTCTCCTGTCTGAGAGAGACCTGACCAACAGCCAGGGCCTTCCCGTCGTGCTCCTGGAATTTACCAATCGGGAGAGCAAGGTTACCTGGACGAGACTCGTCTATCTTCACGAAAACGCCGTGGGAGTCAACGTCACATACGGTCTCACGAGCTCGCGACATGAGGAGCTGAAGGGCCTCATTGACCTGTCCCTCAGCACCTTCGAGCTCCTGGAGCTTTCCGGCGCGGCTGCTCCGCAGGGCTCCGTGGTCGAGACCCTTACCGCATTCGTTCATCCGGATGATATTTACTCGGTCTCGTACCCAACGGGCTGGGTGTCGGGCGGCCTGGAGTCGGACAACCACCCGCAGCTGCCAGTCGAAGCGGTGATGTTTTCTTCGCCCCTGTCAGAGGCGTTCTCGGCGCTGTCCGTAGACCGATTGATGGGTTGGGGCCCGAGAGAGCTTGTCGACTGGTCCAGCGGCGAGCTAGACCTGGTAGAGCGAGGCTCCACCGCCTTCCGGCTAATATCATGGAAGCGTGTCTTCATAGACGGGCTGCTCGCCTACGAAGCGGTGCTGTTCAACAGCAAGGACGGCTTCGACTTCGCCCGCATCGAGCTGCACATAATCGCTGGTGACGACAGGTACGTCGTGCGTGGGATCACCGAGCAGGACATCTGGGCGGAGCAAGAGCCTCTCCTCAGGCAGGCCGTCTACTCGTTCCGAATACCTCGCCGCTAGCGTTTCTTCGAGCTCGTCCAGCCTCTCTGTCTTCCATCTGCCCCTGCCCTCCGAAGAAATACGTCTGGTTTTACGCACCCTCGGAGGGTTCTCTGCATTTCTACCGACCGTTATGAAGTGCGCTTAATGTATTAGAACACTACCTTAGTTGACAATAAATAGCGCTATGATAGCATGTAGCTCCGTTGATTAAGGCGGCTGCGGAAGGTTTATTGGCGGAACAACAAAGGGAGATCGGAGCTCTGTGCAGTGAAGCGGCTCGTATTCCCCATCGCATTTGCAACTTTCCTCGCGATAGCTATCGGATGCGTTCAGACTCAGCAGGCGCCGACGCCTGTATTGGCGATCGCAACGACATCCGAAGCCCAACAGCCAACCGTCGAGCCATCTCCGACTTCGACTCCCACACCCATCGCGACGTCCACGACCGTGCCGTCTGCGACACCCACCGCGACCTCAACGGCCGAACCGACTGCTACCAATACCGCCACGCCGGAGCCCACGGCGACGCAAACACCGCTGCCTACGCCGACGCCTGACCCCACTAAGACACCGACGCCAACTTCGACTGCCACAGCGGTGCCTACCGCGACGCCGGAGCCGCAATTGCCGGACCTGTCAAAAGCGGTGCTAAATCTCGAAGACTTTCCTCCCGGCTTCGAAGGTGTGCCTTCCGAGGCAATCGGTCTGGGGATTACGATAGGTTCCGTTTCAGACGAAGAAATACCGCTATTAAACAGCTTTGCCTTTTTGAGCAGCCTTACCTTTGAAGTTGTTTTCGGCTTCACTATACAGATTCCCGATACCCTGGATCGTAACGGGTTCGACGAGGGATTAAGGCAAACCGATTTTCTATTGGAAGGTGTCGCTGGCTTTGTCGCTGCCTTTGAAGGGCTAAGCCTGGAAGGGAATAGGGCACTTCCGGGCTTCGATAACATCGGAGACAAATCCACGGCACTG
>JADFQF010000281.1 GCA_022561955.1 Chloroflexota bacterium
CACCGTGCCCCCCGTTGGGTTGGGCCTTACTCAGTACCCCAAGGTGGGCGATTACGACCTCTCTGCCATGAAGGTAGGAGTATTAGCTGCGGCGCCGACTTCCGCGGACCTGCAGCAGCGGGTCGAAAAGACGCTCGGCTTTCCCATCATTCAGGGATACGGCATGACCGAGACCTCTCCTCTTACCAATACCGATTTCGTGGATCCCGACCTTCGACAGTACGGCTCCGTAGGCCCTGCCATTCCCGACACCGAGGAGAAGGTAGTCGACCTCGAGACCGGTACGAATGAGCTGGCTCGCGGGGAGATTGGCGAGCTCATGATTCGAGGACCACAGGTCATGAAGGGCTATTTCGAAAACCCCGAGGCTACTGCGGAGACTCTAACAAACGACGGGTGGATTCGCACAGGCGATATAGTGCAGATGAACGAGGAGGGATACGTCTGGATTCTCGATCGCAAGAAGGAGCTCATCAAGTACAAGGGATTTCAAGTGCCGCCGGCCGAGCTCGAGGGCCTGCTCCTCGAACATCCCGCCGTGGCGGACGCCGCCGTCATAGGAATTCCAGACGTCGAGTCCGGCGAGGTGCCGAAGGCGTTCGTGGTGAAAAAGCAGGGCGAGGAGCCGTCGCCTGCCGAGATCATGGACTTCGTGGCGGGAAAGGTAGCGAGTTTCAAGCGCATCAAGGTCGTCGAGTTCATCGACGCCATCCCCAAGAACCCTTCGGGCAAGATACTGCGCCGAGTGCTCGCCGAACAAGAGCGCGAGAAATCCGGCGGTTAAACATTGACAATCTTGATATCAAGTAGGAAGCAGTAGAGGTCCACAAGTGGCTGAGGGGGATCAAATCAAGGAGCAATTGAAGATGGGGCAGTTGGCGTTTCAGGAGCAGATCGTGGGAAACCACTGCTGGGGTTGCGGCGCGCAAAACGAAAACGGACTGGGACTCAAGAGCTACTGGGACGGAGACGAGTCCGTGAGCTCGTTTACGCCCCAGCCATTCCACACCGCGTCGGCCGCACACGTCGTCAACGGCGGCATCCTGGCCAGCCTGATCGACTGCCACTGCATCTTCACCGCCATCGCCGCGGCATACAAGAGCGAGGGCCGAGAGATCAGCTCGGAGCCGCCAATCTGGTACGCCACCGGCTCACTCAACGTCTCATACAAGGGCCCCACGCCGATAGACAGGCAGGTGGACCTTCGTGCGCGCATCACCGAGATGACCGAGCGCAGGATCAATCTCTCCTGCACGCTGTCCGTGGACGGCAAGAAGACGGTCGAAGGCGAGGTAGTCGCGGTCCGCGTGCCGCTGGAGTGGATGCAGGCCCCTCAATGACCGAACTTGCTCGATTTCGTCTTCACCAGCGGCAAAGGCCCTCCTCATTGACGGTTGGATACCCAGGGGCAAGATACTGCGCCGCGTGCTCTTCGGACGAGGGCGCATCGCTTCTAGAGGCCGAGAGGCCGCAGCCGGTTACGTCACACAAGGCCCGTGGGGTATCTCGTTTTCGCCGCTGACGATTGAGGTCCTCCGATTAGTCCGGACGATAAAGCAGCACCAGAAAAGAGGTTGAACGTGAGCAGACGTATTGGCTTCGGGCTCGGTGTCTCGGCGGGCATTCTCGCGATAGGGGTCATGTTCATGCTGCGCTATGCCCTGGGCGTTCCCGCGGCTCCCGAGCTGATCCAGGACACTATCGTTCAGCTCTTCCCCGGTGAGGTGTCGTCCTTCATCGTGGATAGGCTGCAAGCGTCCGCCAAGCTGATACTGTTCGCCAGTATCATACCCGCGCAGCTCGGGGTCCTGGGTCTGATCGGCATATTGACCACCAGGCCGTCAGAGACTGCTGCCACGACCAACCCGCTGCGCCGAATGTGGGACTTCCCCCTGACATGGGGCATCGTCTGGTGGGTGCTGGTCGTCGGCGTGCTGTTCCCCAACGCCGGGCTGGGTTACTTCGGAAGCTGGACCTCCAACGGGGGAGTCATCACGGCACTGGCCTCTCTCGCTCCGCCGATGACCTTTGCGATTGGACTGATGCTTGGGAGGGTTCTAACAGAACAGCATCTTGCAGGTCCACAACGCCAGACGGAAACAACCGGGCAGCTATTGGTAGGGCGGCGGCGATTCCTTGGGCTGTCATTGGCGGCGATTGTCGGGGCTGCCACGGCGGGCAGTCTCACGAGGACGCTCGTGGGTGGAGGGGAGTCGGTTCGCGCTCCTATAGCCGTGCCGCCGGAAGCCGCCCGCCTGAGCGTTCCGCCAACCCCTACTCCCACGGTAGTCGGTCACCCCGGCACGCCCGGTGTTCCCGCCTCCTCGATTCCGGTACGGTCGCCGACGCCTACGAGCACACCATTGCTGTCTACCATCGTAAACCCGGCCGAAGTGCCTGGAATGCCCGACGAAGTGACCTCCAACGAGGACTTTTATACCGTCTCGAAAAACGTGATCGATCCAAAGGTGTCGGTGAATCGCTGGAGCTTGAAGGTGGAGGGACTGGTGGAGCGTCCATTCGAGCTCACGTATGATGAGCTTCGAGCGCTGCCCGCCTCGAGCCAATTCACGACCCTCACCTGCATCAGCAACCCGGTGGGAGGCCCGCTCATAAGCAACGCCAAGTGGACCGGTGTGCGTTTAATAGACCTGCTCGAACAGGGCGGTCTTCTGCCAGGAGTGAGAGACATAGCGCTCTTCGCCGCAGAGGGCTACTCGGACAGCATCACCCTCGAAAAGGCCCTTGAGCCCACGACCCTGGTGGCATACGCGATGAACGATGAGCTCTTGCCGTCGTCTCACGGCGCTCCCGTAAGACTGGTAGTGCCGGGTATCTTCGGGATGAAAAACGTCAAGTGGCTGACGGGGATCGAGGCCACGAATGAGGATTTCAAGGGCTTTTGGGAGCGTCGTGGTTGGAGCGACATAGCCATCATAAAGACCATGTCGCGCATAGACTTGCCAAACTCCGAGATCATTTCCCCTGGGAGGAACGCGATCGGCGGCGTTGCCTACGCAGGCACTCGGGGCGTCCCAAAGGTGGAATGGAGCGCGGACGGCGGAGAAACGTGGAAGGAGGCCGTCGTGAGACCTCCCGTATCGCCTCTTTCCTGGGTCCTCTGGGCCGACGAGTGGACCCCGAGCGCGTCCGGCACTATACGCCTGAGGGTTCGGGCAACGGACGCCACGGGTGAGGTGCAGACCGCCAGGATAGCCGAGCCCTTTCCGAACGGGTCAACCGGCCACCACGAGGTCCTATCCCGTCTGCTGTAGCGAGGCCGAACCCTGGAGCCGAAGCGAACACGGGCGCCTGTAGCTACGATAAGCGGTGAGGTTGCCTCTGGCGTCTTGTCCGAACTCGAC
>JADFQF010000282.1 GCA_022561955.1 Chloroflexota bacterium
TCTACGCTTTGAAGGCAGCGTGACGAATCCATAAAACTTCGCCAAGGAGGCCCCATGCCGCAAGCGCCGGTCAACGGAATCAATATCTACTACGAGTCCCACGGAGATGGCTACCCATTGGTGTGGAGCCACGAGTTCGCCGGAGACTACAGGTCCTGGGAGCCGCAGGTGCGGTTCTTCACGCGGCGATACAGGGTCATCACGTACAGCGCCAGGGGCTATTTGCCTTCCGACGTACCGACCGACGAGTCTTCGTATTCGCAGGACCAGGCCGTGGACGATCTCCGCGGGCTTCTGGAACACCTGGGAATAGAGCAGGCGCACATCGGCGGCCTGTCCATGGGGGGCAACGTCGCCCTGAACTTCGGGCTTAAGCACCCGGACATGGCGAGGTCCCTGGTGGTCGCCGGCACGGGCACGGGATCGACAGACCCCGAGGGCTTCCGAAAGAACGTAAACAGCATCGCGCAACGCATGCAGGAGCAGGGCATGGCGGCCATGACCGACTACACCCGCGGCTCGGCAAGAATACAGTTCCTGCGCAAGGACCCGCACGGATGGCAGGAGTTCGCGGACCAGTTCTACGAGCACTCGGCCATCGGCTCCGCGCTCACGTTCCGGGGAGTCCAGGGCAAACGGCCGCCGCTATTCGAGCTTCAGGACCAGCTCACGAAGCTGGAGGTGCCGACGCTCATCATGATTGGCGACGAGGATGACCCCTGCATCGAGCCCAGCATCTTCATGAAGCGGCACATACCCTATTCGGGGATGGTTGTCATACCGCAGTCGGGACACGCCATAAACCTGGAGGAGCCTGAGCTGTTCAATCGGGCGGTGCTGGACTTCCTGACGGCGGTCGAGGCCGGCAAGTGGGCAAGGCAGGGCGGCGGCGTGACCAGCGGCGACCTCATGCGGTAGGCTCGCGAACTCGCCTGCTTTCGTTACTCCGAGCCCTGATTTTCTTCGAGGGAGTATTGCGAAGTGGGGCTTACGGACCCCCTCTCAATCTCCCCCTTGCCAAGGGGGAGAGGATTGAAATGAGTGTTACACCTTTCGCGAGAGGAGAGGATTGGCATGGGCCTGACACCCTTTGCCAAGGGGGAGAAATCTACAGCAACTCGACCCCCTCCCTCTAGCTCCCTCCCACGCGGGGGAGGGAGGACAATACGACATGGTGGTTGAAGAGATTAATTCGGGAATTGGAGGCAAGGAGACCGTCAGACGATAGCGAATCCCTTCCCCCATCATCGTCGGCATCCTGGTCGATCATACGCATAGCGTCCAACACGCCCCTATAAAAGTGTTACCTATCTGCCCGGTCTTTACCGCTTTTCCTCCTCTCCCTTTGACGGGAGAGGACTGAGGTGAGGGTCATCCGTGGACCACGCCGCCGTGTGGCGGGCCGCTACACCAGCCGGATGTAGCGCCTGCGGCCGGAGCGCAGCACGCTGCCGGGTTTCATGTCCGCAACTGAGGCGTCTTCGCCGACGCGCTCGCCGTCGATCTGCACCGCGCCCTGGCCGATGAGCCGGCGGGCCTCGCCGTTGCTGGCTGCAAGACCAGAGGCTACCAGGAGATTGCTGAGCTTCATGCCCGACAGCGCGGCCTGGTCCGGCAGATCAAAGGTCGGAACGTCGTCGGGCAGCTCATGACGTTGTACGGTGCTCACGAAGAGGTCGGCAGCCTTGCTAGCGGCCTCATTGCCATGGAACTGCGTCACCAGATCTGCCGCCAGCTTCTTCTTCAGGTCCATCGGATTGACCGAGCTTTCCTCCAGGCCGCGTCTCATATCTTCGAGCTCGGCGTCGGGCACGTCGGTCAGGCACTCGAAGTATGTCATCAGGAGGTCGTCGGGGAGGGACATCGTCTTGCCGTACATCTCGCCGGGAGGCTCGTCGATGCCGATGTAGTTCCCGAGGCTCTTGCTCATCTTCTGCACGCCGTCGGTGCCGGGCAGCAGGGGCATCAGGAAGCACTGCTGCGGGCGTTGGCCCATCTGCTCCTGGAGGTCCCTCCCGACCAGCAGGTTGAACCTCTGGTCGGTGCCCCCGAACTCGACGTCCGACTCGACCATCACCGAGTCGTAGGCCTGTAGCAACGGGTACAGCAGCTCCGTGATGGCGATGGGCTGGTTGGCCTGAAAGCGTCGGGCGAAGTCCTCACGGGCCAGGAACTGCGCCACCGTGAACCTGCTCGTCAGCTTGATGACATCGGCCAGTGAGAAGTCGCCGTACCACTCCGTCTGCCAGCGCGTCTCCGTCTTTTCACGGTCCACGATCTTGAAGAACTGCGCCATATACGTCTCGGCGTTCTCGTGTACCTGCTCCGGCGTGAGCATGTTCCGCGTGGCCGACCTTCCGGACGGGTCGCCTATCTGTGCCGTCCAGTCGCCCACGATGAGCACGAGCTTTTGGCCCATATCCTGAAGCTGCCTGAGCTTACGCAGCCCGACAGCATGACCCAGGTGGATATCAGGAGCGCTGGGGTCGAAGCCCATCTTGAGCCGCAGAGGCCGCCCGGATTCCAGGAGCTTCACGAATTCCGCCTCGACTATTATCTCGGAAACGCCCCTCTTTAGCAGGCGGTTTCGTGTCTCTTCGTCCATTGTCACCTACGCTTGCCTGGCCGCATGCAGGATGGCCCGAGTCTCTTTTACGTCCTCGCCCATACGCACCAGCAGCTCGTCCACGGAGTCGAACTTTAGCTCGTCCCGCAGCTTCTTTACGAAATGGAGCCGGACCGTCTCGCCGTACAGGTCGCCGTCGAAGTCCAGCACGAACGCCTCCACGGTGCGGTCGCCGTCATCGAAGGTCGGCCTCGTTCCGATGTTGGTCGCGGCCTCGTGTTGCTCGCCTTCGAAGCCGGCAAAGGTCGCGTAGATGCCGTTGGCGGGACATATCATGCCCCTGTCGATGTCGATGTTGGCCGTGGGATAGCCTATGGTGCGGCCTCGCTTCGCCCCCTCAACAACGAGTCCCTCCAGCTCGAACCTGCGACCGAGCATGGAGTTCGCCGTCTTCAGATCGCCGGCCGCCAGGGTCCGACGAATAGAAGTGCTGCGTACGGCAATATCCCCGTCTTCCAGCAGGTCGACTACCTCTACGAAGAAGTCGTTTTCCTGACCACACTCGGCCAGGGCCTCTACCGTACCCTCTCGTTTGTAGCCCATTGCGAAGTCCGGACCCACCACGAGGCCCTTCATGTGCAGGCGCGACTTGAGCATGTCAACGAACTCGCTCGAACGCAGCCTCGACAGCTCCTCATCAAACGTGACCGGCACGACGAAATCGACGTCGCAATCCTTTATGAGCCTTATCCGGTCCTTAAAGCTAGTGATATATTGAGGCTTGAAG
>JADFQF010000283.1 GCA_022561955.1 Chloroflexota bacterium
TTGCCGTTTTCGAGGTACAGGGTGTTCCAGCCGTAGGATGCCCACTGGTCCTGAATTCGATAGGCGTCGTACTGGGGCTTGATGACGCTGCCGATGAGCTCGTCGTCGATTCCAGCGTTGTTGTAAGACAGGAATATTCTCAGGCGCTTGCCGACCTGCTGGGCCACCGCCTGGGTCTTCATCTCCTGCGAGTGCCCGGACGTCATGGCGAACTCGCCCTCGATGGCGATAATCTTCAAGCTGTCCGGTGCTCCGATCATGTCCCAGAAGACCGCCTTGCCCGCCGCCGTCGCGATGCCGATTCCAGATGGGCCGCCGTTGACGTCGTTGGTGAGGTCGGTGGTCTCGGCGTGTCCGGCCAGGGCCCTGATTCCCCTGATCTTCGCCTGGGCCATCAACGGATGGTCCTCGAGATCGTTGTCGCGGAGCAAGTTGTCGAGGGCCCCCTGGCCTCGACGGAACCCGAGGGCGTCGATGGACAGCATGGCCGTGTTCGGGTCCACCGCGTAGCGCTTGTCGCCCGTAAGGGTGTGTTTTCTGGCCATCGCCTCGCCCATGATCATCCACATCGCATAGGTGACGGGGGCGTTGTGGCCGCCCGCAAGCATGAACTTGTCGGCGTAGGGATGCTTTGGCCGGCGATAGTCGTATCGCAAGCCGCCCAAGTCCGGTCCCACGAGGTGGGTTGCCACGGTGAACGGCGTGTATGCGAGAGGGCCGCCGAAGTGTCCGGTCTGAGCGTAGTTGCCCATGATCACCAGGGTCATTGCGGTCAGGAAGCCTACATCCTCCAGACGGTCCTTATCGAAGTCCGGCAGGGTGACCGTTTTGTCCGTTGTGTGACTCGCAAGTACGACGCTGCTTACCGTAGCCTTTGAGCTTCCGTTGGAAGATGCCATATTTCGACGCCCTCTTTAATTAATTGAATTTCCTAGGATATCTTAGCCTGTGAACAGCCCTGGGCTCAAGCCATCGACCCAATCCGGCGCCAAGGAGGCACGCGGCGGGTACGAGTCGTGCGTCACGATATGCTAATTTCCTGACATATGTGCCTTGGGTCAAGAGAACCCTGGGAACACTGGACATGATATACCAGATTGGCGCGGTGGGGAAATGTCACGCGAAGCCAGCACGAGATGATCATGGTTATTCACGAAGGTGTCTATTCAAAAGAGGTCTTTGTCGATGATGGCATGAAAGATTTACGACCTCTTGTCACTCCAAGGAGTGCAACGACGAAGAGTCTGGTGAAGGCCGGCCCTCCGAAGCTCACGAGAGCCCCGTTCTTCGAAGAAGGAGCGGCGCACCCCGTCCCAGATTCTTCGCCCGCCCGAGCCGGACTCAGAATGACATGGCCGACGACGTAGTAGGCTACGCGAACAGGGCGACTCGGTCCGCACGCGGCGAATAGAGGAGACGCACCTCCCCCACATCGATTAGAATGATACGCAGGGGGTAAAACATGCCGGCAGTGTACGTGGATGACCTTTCCACGCTACCCAAGATTCCCACGGTGGCTACTTTAGCGGACGTCGTCGAGCGGCGGGCGGCAAGTATCGTCGACGCCCCCAGGATGCTGGAGGGCGAAGGCTTCGAGGTCCGCAGGGCCTTTTCAGGAGTCGACCTTCGACTGGTAGACCCATTCCTCCTGCTGGACCACCTGGGCGCCGTCGAGTATTCACCCGGCGAGGCCAAGGGGGCCCCGGACCATCCCCATCGAGGCTTCGAGACCGTTACGTACATGATGGACGGTGAGCTCGAGCATCGCGACTCCAACGGGGGCGGAGGCCTCATCACGGACGGCGCGACGCAGTGGATGACGGCCGGGGCGGGAATCGTCCACTCCGAGATGCCTACCGAGAAGATCGTCACGAAGGGCGGCCTGTTCCACGGCGTGCAGCTCTGGGTAAACCTTCCCAGCGCGGACAAGTGGGCTCCTCCCCAGTACCAGGACCTCGAAGCAGACAGGGCGACGCTGCTTGCCTCGGAAGACGGAGGCGCGATCGTCCGTCTTATTGCCGGGGACCTGGCCGGTCATCGCGGCCCCGGCAGCACGCGGACCCCCATCACGTACGCTCACGCGAGCTTGATTCCGGGCGCACGACTGCAGGTGCCCTGGCCGGTGCACTTCAATGCGCTCATCTACGTCCTGGCGGGCCGTGGGTCCGTCGGCCCGGACCGCCGGCCCATCAACGAAGGCCAGCTCGCCGTCCTGGGACAGGGCGACGTCGTTACAGTATTCTCCGACCCGAAGCAGGACAACGGGCAGCCCCATCTGGAGGTCCTCCTACTGGGAGGAAGCCCCATCAAGGAGCAGGTCGCGTGGTATGGCCCCTTCGTGATGAACACCAGGGACGAGCTGATACAGGCGGTCGAAGACTATCGGGCGGGCAGGATGGGCAGCATCCCGGCGAAGCGCCTGGAGGAGTAGACTGCTCTCTGCGGCCTTGCTGATGTCGCATGTTCGGGAGTTGACACCGGACTATTAGTCTGAGATGGAATATAATATCGTCTGGCGTCGCGAGTGCCGCGTGAAGGGTGGCGATGGGCGCAAGACTTGCATGCGGCACATCTCCGATAGCCGTGGGGCTTCGATTATGAGAATGCTGAAAATGAATAGGGTCCCGTTGCCCGTTTCGTTCATGGTCGTCGTGACGATGATCGTCGCCCTGTTCGTTTTCTTCGGCGCGTGGGCCGTAACAGTCGATGCGGCCAATAATGGGCGGGAACTGTCTTTTGAGATTGGAAACAGCGTGAGCCTTGGCGTGAACCCCTTGCCGGCACAGCCGAACGCTCAGGCACTCGATACAGATGGTGAAGGCGGCCAGAGTGCAGCCGACACGTGGTGGGGTAGTTCATTGCTTTTGGCCTGCCCGCTGCATTAGTATCGCCCGACACTTACGCTACCCGGTAGCCGCCTTTCGAGGGACTGGATAAATTGGCACTCATCGCAAGCCCGAAGCTGAATGTCATCGCCACCCGGCTGCCCTGGGGGGTGCATTACAGCTGGGTGATAGTCGGGCTGCTGGCAATGGTCCAGATTATCGGCAGCTCGATCGGAATGGCCGCGGGCGTGGTCGTGGCGCCGCTGAGCGACCCGGAGGGTGGTTTCGGCTGGAGCATAGGCATGATCGGCTTCGCCCTCATGGTCTACTACCTGGTCGGCGCTCTTTTTGCCCCAATCAGCGGCTGGCTGGGAGACCGCTACGGCGCGCGACGCATGATGTTTGGCGGCGGAGTTCTGTACGCGTTGAGTATGCTACTACTCGGCGTTATCACCGAGCCCTGGCATTTCATCATTACGTTCAGCGTTCTGCTCTCCCTGACCCAGTCCATATCGATGGTCCC
>JADFQF010000284.1 GCA_022561955.1 Chloroflexota bacterium
ACACTAGTACCTAGTTCCAGAAAAACGCGAACAAATCAAGGACACTGCACCGCGTAATACAGCGCTGTATAAGTAACGCGGACTTTCGGAACCAAGTACTAGTGCACTCTCGGGGCTGGATTCTCCCGGACGAATTGGGGGACCGAGATTCATTGCCCGCCGGCGGAGTCTAAGACGCCCTATCGCTCGATGGGGAAGCCGACGATGCTTCCCCACTCGGTCCACGAGCCGTCGTATATCTTCGCGTTCGAGTAGCCCAGAATATGCTGTAACGCGAACCAGGCCAGCGTAGCGCGATGGCTAAGCCTGCAATACGTTACGATTTCCTTCTTGAAACCGGGAGTGATGCCCGCACGCGCGAAGATGTCCGTGAGTGAGCTTTCGTTCAGGAACGTGTCGTCTTCGTTCACGAGCTCGCGAAAGAAGAGGTGGACGGCGCCGGGTATGCGTCCGGTCCGCTCCGCGCCGTGATCGAACCCAGACGGCGGCATGACGCGTGCGCCGATGTACTCTTCGGGGGAACGCACGTCGAGAAGTAGCCTCTTGGAGCTCTTCAACTTGGAACGAACGTCGTCCCTGCCGACCCTGCTCTTTCGGTCCTCTTTCCGGACCGCATAGACGTTCAGGCCGTACTTGATGATTTCCGTAGACAGGGGAAGCCCCTCGGACAACCAACCTTTTTTCCCGCCGTCCAGAAGCCGCACGTCTTTGTGCCCGGCCATCGTGAGCACCCAGAAGGCGTACGTGCCGTACTGGACCGGGTCGCCGTACAGCACGATCGTCGTTTCAGCGTCGATGCCTATCTTGCCCAGGCGCAGGGCCATTTCTTCCGGCGTCGGGAACTCGCGGTCAGTCTCATGCCACAGGGCGTCCTTCCAGTACCACCACACGGCTCCCGGGATGTGTCCCTCCCGATAGTCGTCATCGTCTTTTGACGCGGAAACTTCGATTATGCGAATCGACGAATGCTTCAGTCGGGCTGCGAGCCACGAGCTGGATACGAGCCTGTCTGACGCCTTGTCACCCTGGGTCATCGAGTCACCTCGGGTATTTTTGCTTATCATAGTAAAGCCCCATACTATGGTCAACGGGTCCGTGGTTGACACCGTCGGCTTTTCTTGGATACACTCGCGCTCTAGCGACTATGGATACGGTCGGCATGGTGGCCTCGAGCCTCGTGAAGTCTTCGCAGATTGCATTCGTGGGACTATCCAGGCTATTCATGAGAACCAGGACCTAAGGAGGAGTGAAGTGGCGCAGATTGACGGCAGCGCTCTGATAGCGAAATCGATAGCAAAGGAAGGCATCACGACTCTGTTCGGATTGGCGGGCGGCCCCATTGTAGAGATCATGGGATACGCGCCCCACTACGGCATTCGGCCCATCGGCGTACGCCACGAGCAGGCGGCCACGTTCTCGGCCGCCGCATACGGCTACGTCAGGAACGAGGTGGGTGTGGCGGTCTTGGCCGCGGGCCCTGGCGTTACCAACGGCCTCACCGGCGCTCACGTCGCGTTCGACAACTGCCTGCCCCTCATCATCATCGGAGGCTCCGGTCCTCAGACAGGCCGCTACTCCGGCACCTTCCAGGAGACCGACAACGTGCCGATGTTCAGGGGACTGACCAAGATGTCCGTGCAGGTCGACAGCGCGGCACGCGTCCCCGAATACATGGCCATGGCTTTCAGAAAGGCCAAGAGCGGCCGACCGGGCCCTGTCTACCTGGACCTGCCGTCGGACGTGCTGCAGGCGGTCGTGGAAGAGGACGACGTAAAGTGGCCTTCCAACTACTACACCGATTCCATGCCCGCCGGATCGCCCGAGAGCATCGAGAGGGCCGCAAAGCTGCTCCTTTCGGCGGAGAGGCCCGCGATGATCGTCGGAAAGGGAGTGCGCTGGTCCGAGCCCACGGAGGAGCTGAAGAGCCTGATAGAGACCCTGGGCATGCCCTATATACCGTCGCCAATGGGGCGCGGCTTCATACCCGACGACCATCCCCTTAACATGAGCGCCGCACGCAGCGTACTCATGACCGGCGCGGACGTCATACTGGTAGTAGGCGCGCGCATCAACTGGATGTTCGATTTTGGGCGGCGGTTTTCGCCCGATGCCAAGATCATCCATATCGAGATCGAGCCCGAGGAGATCGGCTCTAACATCGGCGTCGAGGTTGGAATCGTCGGAGATGCCAAGGCGTCGCTCAAACAGCTGCTTGCCGAGCTCGAGGGCAAGACGGACGGCATCGCCGACCGCGCGGAGGAGGGCCCCTGGCTCGCCTCCTTGAGGGAGAAGTCGGAGTCCAACGGTAAGGCCATTCAGCCGCTCTTGAACTCGGACAGTACCCCGATAGCCACGTTCCGTCTTCTCAACGAGGTGAGCAAGGTCTTCCCCCGCGAGACGATCTACTCGGTCGACGGGCAGATGACCCTGGCCACGGGCCGTCAGGTCCTGCAGAGCTATACGCCTGCCAGCCGACTCAACTCGGGCACCAACGGCTGCATGGGAGTCGGCGTGCCCTTTGCCGTAGGCGCCAAGCTGGCGAGGCCCGACGCCCCGGTGGTTAGCGTCAACGGAGACTGCGCCTTCGGGTTCAACGCAATGGAGATGGAGACGGCGGTGAGGCACAAAATACCCATCGTCTTCATCGTGAACAACAACGGAGGCATCGTCGGCGGCAACCTCGAGTCCCGCATGGGCCTGCCCGAGGGGTACGATGAGATGGTCGCGACCTACTCCCAGGACATTCGCTACGACAAGATAATCGAGGCCTTCGGTGGTCATGCCGAGAGCGTGACCGACCCCGATGACCTTCGACCGGCGCTGGAGCGGGCATACCAGGCGACGCTGGAGGGCAAGACGGCCTGCGTAAACGTATTCTCGGAGCACATGGAGACGATGGTCAGCCGCTCAACGAGAGCGAGCGCGCTGATGGGCTACTAGAGAATCAAGGTCATCGAAAAGGGGCGACGTCATGTTGGGCGTCGTCCCTTTTATTATTCGAGGCACCGCAGCAATTTAGAGTAGAAAGCGCATCGCCTCGTTACCGCCGGGATGCCCTAACCCCTGTGGCTCCCCTATTAAGGTGATTTGCCATTCTGTGTCCCCCTTACGAAGGGGGACTTATAGGGGGTTACGTGGTCAGGGGGTTACGTCGTGATGTTGAAATCCTGACGGCCTCAAGGGTGATGGCAATTTTATTCCCAATTCGGACCTTGAGCCAATGAGCCTTGACACCCTGGCTCTCCTTGGCAATGGGGACGTGGCGCGGCTTCTAGAGACGGATGTAGCTTCGGTCGAGATGACCCTGCGGTATCGCGAGATGCCCTGACCCCCTGTAGTCCCCC
>JADFQF010000285.1 GCA_022561955.1 Chloroflexota bacterium
ATCTCATGGATGAACTCGATACGCTCGGAAGGATCAAACATCTGGGCCTGGGCCTCGATAAGGGCGTCCAGCGCATCGTTCCGGTGGCCCGTCGTGTTCCAGCGGCCCTTGCTGTGAATGATGGGCAGTAGGTAGCCGTTGGCCGAGGTCGTCGGAGCGATGGGCCCTATGAACATCTGGTAATCGCCTCCCAGCCACACCTCGTCTCCGAAACGCCTGCGATTAACGAGCTCGATCGTCGGCTCGAACCCTACGCGCGACAGCTCTCCCTGGATGAGCTCGGCGTGCTCTCTCACAGGCTCAGAAAAGTCCCCGACCCTTATCGTCACCGGTATGGGGAGGTCCAGTCCGGACTCGGTCACCAGCTCGACGGCGCGCTGAGGGTCTCCGAAGAACTCGCGCAGCTCCTCGTTGGATATGCCCCACTCGGGATTTAGCGTCGGCATGCCCTGGCTCACGTAGGCCGCGCCGCGCCAGACCTCATCGACGGCCCGGAACGGGTCCATGGCGAGCATGGCGGCCCGGCGAAGGCGTACGTCCGCGAAGGGCGGCGCCGTCGTCTTGAACGCGACCTCTATTCCCCTGGCCGTCTCTCTGGCGAACAGAAAAGGCATGCTTGGCCTCTCGTTGGAGAATTCCTCCCATTCACGCGGCTCCATCTGGTCGACGTCGATCCGATGTACGCGGAACGCGGCGCGACGGGTATCGTCGTCCGTAATTATGTTGACAACAACCCCGTCGAGATACGGCAGGCCCTCCTCGAAGTAGTCTGGATTTCGGTCGAACCTGTGCCACACGTCCGGTTCGCTTTCCGTAAGTACCCAGGGGCCGCTGCCTACGGTAGGACCATCCCTGAGATCGCCGGTGAGGCCCACGGCCTCGGGGGACACGATCTTCGTGTGCCCGTCGGCCAGGCCGATCATGAAATCGGCGTCCGGCGCCTTCAAAGACACCCGAACGGTCCCGTCATCCAGGGCGGTAACATCGCCGAGGACCTGGAGCAGGGGTTCGTTGGGCCAGCCCTCCCGTCGCTGTCGATTCAGGCTGAACGCAACGTCTTCAGCCCGCAGCAGTCGGCCGTCGACGGGCGATAGGGCCTGCCAGCGAATCTCGTCTCGTAGCTCGAAGTCGAAGGTGAGCTCGTCCCTCATCGTCCAGCCCGCGCATAGCTCGCACTCGACGGCAAGGCTGGGAAGCTCGACGTCGGGTCCGGCGCTAAAGCGCAGCAGACGGCTGTAGACGATGCCGGGTCCCCACGTGGATAGCGCCGGCGAGATCTCCTGGTGAACGTCCTGGTGCAGGATGTTCTCCCGACTTACGAGCCGCAGCATGCCCCCATAGCGGCCCTCCGACGACGGCGTCGCCTGCCCGGTTGGGACGGCTACGGGAGCGCTGACGGCGGTGCTCGTTGGCGAAGGGGACCCCCTCGCCGAAGCGGCCGTCGGAGCGCCGGGTGTCAGAGAAGAATTCGGCGTGGGAGTGGACGTCGGCGGCGGAACAGGCGTGGACGTTTGAATAGTGGTTATCGAGGTTGGAAGTGGCTGCGGTGCCGTTTCGGGCGGCTTGGAGCAAGATAGGGCCAGGACTATCGATAAGACGGCCGCGCCGCCGAGGACGGTCCCATAGTATCGCCGCGGCATTGCCTCAGTCTGCCGCCGGAGCGCTCCCCATGGGCGCCCCCCGAAACGCGAGCCGTCCCTTTAGCCGTTGCATGAGCTCCAGGCCTTCGCGGGGCAGGAATATGGCCGCTATTATCGTCGGCGGCAGGAAGAAGACCGCGTGCGTCAGCAACGCGAAGCCAAAGCTGTCCTCCCGTGCGACGCCAAAAAAGCCGAGCACGTAGACCATAGCGAATTCGAACGTCCCGATAGCGCCTGGTGCGGCGGGCACGGACGTGGCGAAGAAGATGGTGCCCATGATGATCACCGTAGCCGTGAAGGGCGAAATACCCAGGTCCACCGCGATTGCGATCAGCCACGCGCTTGTCCCCACAAGCAACCAGTACCCCACGGTGATGGCCAGCGAGGCGACGAGCCTCGCCTTGTGGCGTTCCAGCTCTCGGACCGAATCGGAGAAGGCGTTTAGAAAGCGAACCCTTCTGAACAGTCCGAGCCCTCCGCTTCCCCATGCCAGAAATCTTACGACGGCGATGGACAGGACCGTCAGTCCTATCGCCACCCAGACGTAATTCTTGAAGTTGGACATCTGCGGCACGAGGAACAGGGCGATGGTCAAGATGATAGTGCTCGCTACCACATCGATAACGCGTTCCATTCCCATGGTCGCGATGGCGGTGGAGGGCCTTATCCTGTCGCGCATGGTCAGGACCGCAAGCTGAACGGCTTCGCTGGCGATTCGGACGGGCAGTACGTTGTTCAGCCCCAGCCCTTCGTTCTGTACTATGAATAGCCGAAGCACGGGTATTTGATCATTTACGAATAGGAGCCGCCACCGGAGCGCCCGAAGGTAACCTGCAATCATGAAGACGAAGACTGATAGAAGGACTAGCGGAACGGATACGTCGGAGAACGACTCCCCTACCCTGCTCCATTCGAAGCCGCGAACAACGAGCCAACCCATTAAACCGCTAATGGCAAGGCCGATAATCAGCCTGTAGATGCCACCTAAACGGATTCTCATATGGCCATGTCCGCACATCCCCTAACGCAGGTCTTTCGCGATTGGCCTGCGTTGCGATTGTAGTATAATGGAGCCCCGTTCCGAATGCTATATGCGCCCGTGTACCAGCGAGTGAATCGAATGCTCATCGACTGTCACGTACACCTCGAATCTTACCCGGACGATGAAATCGAGGGGGTATTGGCCCGAGGACGAGACGCCGGCGTCGGCTTCGTAATTTCGGCCGGGACCACGTTGAAGTCCTCGGAGCGCACCGTGCAAATTTCGGCCAGGTTTCCCGACCTTTTTGCCGGCGTCGGCATCCACCCCATGGACATAGAAGCGCCTTTCACGGACGAGACGTATGCCGCCCTTCACCGTCTGGCGACATCTTCCGAGAAGGTCATCGTCATCAGCGAGATAGGCCTCGATTTCATGGAAGGGACGCCCGAGAGGTCGATTCAGTATCCGGCGTTCCGAGAGCAGATTCGACTGGCAAGGGAGCTCGGGCTTCCCATCGTCTTCCACAGCAGAGAATCCCACGACGAGGTATTCCGCGTGTTGCGTGAGGAGCAGGCCTACGAGGTCGGCGGCGTCATGCACTACTTCCAGGGAGACGAACGCACCGCCAAGACCGCCATCGACCTGGGCTTTTACATTTCGTTGGCGCGCCAGCTTCTGCGATTGCCACATTTGCAGGATGTCGCCGCTGGCCTCTCGCT
>JADFQF010000286.1 GCA_022561955.1 Chloroflexota bacterium
CCTCCAGCTCTGGCCTCAGCGAAGCGTCGAACACCAGGGGATGGCCGCCGTGCCCTTCGTATCTGGGCGACGTTATCGCCGGACGATGGGCGTTGTGAGCCTTCAGGACCTCGGCGATGATTTCGGCGGTGCGCGGCTGGTCCACGGCAAGCAGAAGAATTCCATCGGCGTCGTCGCTGACCGCCCCGAGCCCGGCCTTGATGGATGTCGTCTTACCCTGCCTGTAGAGGGGATTCAGGACATGCCGGACGTGCTCGCCAACGACGTGAGGTTCGACCATCTCAGCGGCGTGGCCCAGGACGACGACTACCTCGGAGCATCCCGCATCCAACAGGCAGCGCACCTGGTACTCCACGAGGGTCGTGCCCTTCCAGGGCAAGAGAGGCTTGGGACTGCCCATCCGAGTGGACTCGCCGGCGGCCGTAAGTATTGCCGAGACGCCGGACATGCTAGTCCGCTACGGGAGCAGCTTCCTTGAGCCTGTCCTCGATGTGGTCGATGCGTCGGTCTTCCAGCTTCATCGTTCGGCCGGTCCCGCCCAGACGGAACATGAGTATCTCGGCCATGATGCTGACGGCGATCTCCTCGGGGGTCCTGGCGTGGATGTCCAGGCCGACGGGCGCTCGAAGCTCCTCCACGCGTTCCCTGGAAATGCCCATCTTCAGCAGGTCCTCATAGATGAGGATGACCTTCCGCTTGCTTCCAAGCAGGCCAACGTAGCTGGCAGGGCTCCTTGCCGCCGCGGCCAGGGCGACGTTGTCGTAGCGGTGCCCCCGAGTGGCGACAATTATGAACGTGTTTGGATTGATCGGCAGCTCCGGAATCGCCTCCTCGGGCTTCTTGACGACCGTCAGGTCCGCCTCGGGGAACCGCTCCTTGTTGGAGAACTCCTCCCGGTCGTCGGTGACGAATATCCGGAAGCCCAGGCTCTTGGCCAGAGGCGCGATGGCCCTGGAAACGTGGCCTCCGCCGCATAGCACCAGCTGGGGAGGCGTCGTGTATGCCTCTATGAAAAACTCGGCGCCGGCATCCGTGGTGACGTACTCGTTATTGCCGTGGACCATCAGCTCATGGGCCTTCTTGACCGCCTGGCCGTCCAGGTCCTCGCTGCCCAGCGTGCCGAAGGTCGTCCCGTTCTCGCGTACGAACAGCTTCGCGCCGATCTTGGACGACTGGCCCTCGCCCGGGAAAATCAGGCTGGCCAACGCCACCGGGCTTCCGCCCTCGTAGGCGTCTTTGATCTCCGTGGCATATTCCAGATACTCTTCGGGCTTGTAAACGGGGTCGATGAGGAAATACATCGTCCCGCCGCATATGAGACCGTCCTCGGCGGCCAGGTCCTCGTTGAGCTCGTAGTCGCGGTGCTCCGCGGGGCCGCCCCGCTTCAGGAGCTCGTTCGCCGCGAACCAGATGTCGCCCTCGACGCAGCCTCCGCCCAGGGTGCCGACGCCGGTCCCGTCCTTGCGGACGAGCAGCTTCGCACCCGTCTTCTGGGGCGTCGAGCCCTTGGTCCTGATAACGGTCGCCAGAACTACAGGCTCGTTGGCCCGGAGCAGGTTGACGGCCTCGTCAAAAACATCTTGCATAATCTGTCACCATCGGTAGCCGGAAGGCTATTTCCTGAGTTACATTTTAGCGTATCAATGAGATGTCGCCGATACAATCGTGGTATCCACGGGATTCACGGCCAGGGCTGTGAGCCGTCCGTGGCCCTCTATTATACCCCTAATTCGCTCATGATGCCCTTAACGTAGTCGAAGCTGATCTTGTCCTTGTAGAGCTGATCGCCGGTATTCGCGCCCTCGATGGCGAAGTAGCCGTCGTAGCCGGCCTCCGCCATGGCCGAGATCGCGAAACTGTAGTCTATGTCGCCGTCGGGCAGGGGCACGCGGACGTAGTATGAGTGGTCGATCTCCGGCACGTAGACGCGGTAGAGGCTCTTGCAGTGCCAATACTTGGACTTTGAGGCCAGGGCCGTGATGCACTCCTCGCTGGTCTCTTCGGGCACGTCGTAGTTCCAGTAGACGTTGCCCAGGTCCGGATTGGCGAACACATGAGGGCTGTCGGTGAGCTCCAGCAGGTGGAGCGTCGACCAGGAGTTGTCGGCTATGGAGTGCTGATGGACCTCGATGGTGATGTTGACCCCCGATGCGCCGGCGACCTCACCGATTTCTCGCAGCGCTTTGGCCGTGTTGACGTAGTCGCCCTGAGTCGCCATCTGGCTGGAGCCGTGGGCCTCGGGTGCGCCCGTGGGCCCGGTATTGAGCTGGGGGTTCCTGGGAGGGGTGCCGAGCGCCGTGTTCACCACCTCGGCGCCAATCCAGGATGCCACCTCGACCGCCTTCTCCAGCCTCTTCCGGTTCTGATCGGCGACGTTTTGCTGGCACAGGCCGCCACCCGCCCGGATAGCGACGCACGGCACTCCGCTGGTCTCTAATTCCTTGGCGAGCTCCATGGCCTGGCTCTGGCTCGCATCCACGCCGCCAAAGCTCTCCAGGCCAAGCTCGATGCCGTCGAATCCGATTTCCTGGACCCGCCGGAGATATTTGGCCCTGGTCTTGCCCGTGGGGACCTGCCAGCCCTCCTTGGCGTCGAAGGGATAAAACGTCCCGCGTCTAAATGCGTAGCACATTTTCATTGTCTTTTCTCCTGATCCTGTTTTCTCTGATTCAAGCGTCTGACAACTGATGCAGGGCTTTGTTGTAGACGAGACCTATGTATCCGAAGCCTTGTTTGGGGAAATCTGAATTTGGCTTTTGAAATAATTTGGGACCCCAGATATCATAGTCTGAATAGCTGCCAACGAGTTCATTGAGATTTCCCTGGAGTCGGTCCCGAGAATCCTCTTTCTTCGGAAATTGGACAACAATTAGGCCGTTGGCTTTGTTCTTTTCGCAGTTTTCGCCCAAATCTCGTAGCTTCTTCATGTCTTGCTGTAGTCCGTTGTAAGACCAACCTTGACCTGCACGTTTTAATTCAAAGAATATAAGACGCTGTACCTCAGGCAGCCATACGGTTATGTCTGGACGAAGCTGATTATCCTTGCCATAGTAATACCAATCCAACCTGGAAAAATAACCGGCATTGGTAAGGCAATGCGCAATCGTAGATGCCGTACCAAGTTCCCTTTCGTCGTCTAACACGAAGGAGAATTCGCCCTTTTTGATTACCTCTTGGGCAATCCTTAATCTTCTGTTTGATTCGATTTTAAGCCCGCAAAGAACAGACTCAAAAATCCGCTCTATCTCACTTTCTAACATGATCCTTTCTCTCGACTGACCCGCTTCCGGACCGCCGTCACGCCGCCAGCCCAAAGGATTCTTTCGCAATGTCTACGATG
>JADFQF010000287.1 GCA_022561955.1 Chloroflexota bacterium
GGGGCGAACCCCGCCGACGTCATTGAGGCGGCCAAGGCCCTGCTTAACGCCCAGCACCCCGTCATTCACGCGGGCCAGGGCGTGCTCTACGCCGAGGCCACGTCGGAGCTGATCGAGCTCGCCGAGCTCATACAGGCCCCGGTCATGACGACCATGGCCGGTAAGAGCGCGTTTCCCGAGAAGCACCCGCTGGCGCTGGGAAGCGGGTCCGGCGTCATGAGCAGGCCCGTCTTCCACTTCCTGTCCAGAGCGGATGTCGTCTTCGGAATCGGCACCAGCTTCACCAAGCACGGAATGACCACCACCATTCCTGCCGGAAAGGTCATGATCCACGCTACGAACGACTCGGTGGACATCGGGAAGAACTATCAGGTCGAGCACCCGATTCTCGGAGACGCCAGGCTGGTGCTGCAACAGTTCATCGACGCCTGCAAAGACCTTCTCAGCACGCGGGACCACGCAAACGGCTCCGTGGCCGATGAGATCGCCGGCGTTCGAGAGGAGTGGCTGAACGAGTGGATGCCCAAGCTCACGTCCAGCCAGACGCCGATCACGCCCTATCGCGTGATCTGGGAGTTCATGCAACACGTGGACCCCAACGACGCCATAGTCACCCACGATTCGGGGAGCCCCAGGGACCAGGTGATGCCCTTCTACCAGGCCGGTGGGCCGCGGACCTATATCGGCTGGGGCAAGTCCCACGGGCTGGGCACGGGCCTGGGCCTCAACATGGGCGCGAAGCTGGCGGACCCGGACAAGTTTGTGGTGAACTTCATGGGAGACGCCGCCTTCGGCATGACCGGGCTGGACTTCGAGACCGCCGTACGCAGCAACATCCCCATCCTGACCGTCGTCTTCAACAACTCGACGATGGCAGTCGAGACCTCGTCCATGGCCCAGTCCCACGAGCTGTTCCGGACGAGGGACCTGGGCGGCAAGTACGCGGACATGGCCAGGGCGATGGGCGGCTGGGCGGAGCGCATCGAAGACCCCTCGGACGTCGCCGCGGCAATCGGCCGCGCCAGAAACGCCACCGAGAACGGACAGGCGGCGCTGCTGGAGTTCATCACCAGCGCCGAGACGGAGACCTCCCACAGGCGGGCCTTCGTCTAAACCAGGCCCTTGGACTAAAGAGCATTGACGGGGGGCGCTTCTCTGCAGCGCCCCTTTCCGGTTGTCCATAAGCCGAGCCTCTTAATCTGTGAATCGACATGCAACCGTCCTGGCACAACGACCCGGAGCTGCCCTACGAATACCATCTGCTCATCGCGCACCCCTCATTGCCACGGGTGCTCTTGATGCGGAAGGAAGGCGGTTGGAGGCTGCCTTCGTTTGTGCCGGAGGAACGCGACTTCCGAGTGGTGGGTCACATCAACGAGGCGGCCCACACTCTTGTAGGCACGGAGACCTTCGTGAGACGCTGTCTTCGTCACCACTACGACCTCCAGGGACGCAGGCAGTACCGCGTCTACCTGCTGACCTGCCGGGAAGGCGACAATTCCATACCTGACGACTGCCGTTGGTTCGGCCTCGAGGACCTGCCGGAGATGGGCGAGCCGGATCACCTGGAGGTCGTGGAGCGTTGGCTGAATGAGGCTGAGGGCAGCGCCCCCGACGGGCGAGCGCCCTGGTGCGCGGCAGGCTGGCTCGATGACGCCGCGACCTGGATAGGCGAGCAGCTCAAGAACGCCGGCGTCTCTCAGGATGGGCCAATCGAACAGCTTCGCTCGTGGTCGCTTTCGTGCCTGCTGAGGCTGCCCACCAGTGAGGGCGACGTGTACTTCAAGGCCGTGCCTTCGTTTTTCCGCGGAGAGCCGGCGGTCATGCGCTCCCTATCCGAACGCTATCCGGACCTGGTCCCGCCGCCCCTGGCCGTCGATGTCCAGAAGGGCTGGACCCTCATGTCGGACTTCGGTGGTAAGTTACTCGGTAGTATCCCCGAGGTAGACGCATGGGAGAAGTCGACGCGGGCTTTTTCGCGGCTCCAGGTGGAGCAGTCGAAGCACGTCGACTCCTGGATCGAGCTCGGCTGTCCCGACCGAGGTCTCAAGACGCTGGCGGGCATGATCGACACGCTGTTCCAGGACTCCGATCTCCTCATGCTTGGCGCGCCCTGGGGCATAACGCACGAGGAGCTCGGCCGACTGCGGGCCATGTCCTTGCGGCTAAAGCTCATGTGCGCCAGGCTCGCCGACTACAAAGTGCCACACTCGCTGGTTCACGGCGACCTCGGGGGCAACGTCGTCGTGAAGGGCGACGGTTTCGTGTTTTTCGACTGGACCGACGCCTGCATCTCGCACCCGTTCATAGATACGGCCACGATAGTCAGCTGGGTCTTCGATGAGATGGAGCTGCCGACGGAGATCGGCGAGCTGAGGGTGCGAGTCCGTGACGCGTACCTCGAGCCGTGGTCGGAGTTCGAGCCCATGGACAGGCTGTTGGAGGCCTTCGAGGTGGCACAGCCCCTGGGCGCACTCCATCAGGCGATGACCTACGCCTGGCTTACTTCGAGTGTGGCCGAAGACGCGAGATGGGAGGTGCAGGCGGGCCTGGTCGTTTGGCTCAGAAATCTACTCAAGATGATGGACGGAGGCTCCGGCTAAGCTCGACTCTGTACAATCCGATCGCGCCTCAACACGAAGGCGTACCGCTGATGGTCGTTTATCGGCAGACTTTTGCACGTCGAGTCTGCAGGGTGATGTGCGGAAGGTCCTCGAACGATGATGTAGGTGTCTATGCGGCAGAGCGAAGGCGTCATAATAGACCCGCTCGGACGTGCTCCCAAACCCCCGTCATTCCGGCGAAGGCCGGAATCCAGAGGGATCGTGAAGACACCTATTCGACGAACGCGCTCCCAACCTCCCCGTCATTCCGGCGAAGGCCGGAATCCAGAGCGTTGGTTAAGTCGCTCCTTCACACGGGAGAAGACGATCGAAGGACGGTCTATTCCGGATAGACGTTTTGAGATAGTTACTGAGCCGTCATCAACCCCTCGAATAGCCGACGCCTATCGCTTGTCCGAGACTACCCTGCCCTCCTTGAAAACGAGCAACAGCTTGCGGACGTTGGCGACATCGTCCAGAGGGTTTGTCTACGCACAGATGACCACAGCGGTCAACGATGGTGCCGGGACAAAATACTCGGTCAATGTTGAGAAGCCGCAGGATGTAAAAGCCTCTCTTGGTGGAAAGAAGATCAGGTTCCTGTCAATGGCCGCCCGCTATCAAAGTGGTCAGATACTTGTGCCGGGCATCATCGCACAAGACGGCGACATTGTAATCGACCCACGATGGGAGACGTTCAGGACGCAGTGGGGTGGGTTTCCTAGC
>JADFQF010000288.1 GCA_022561955.1 Chloroflexota bacterium
CCAATGAGATCGCAAACATCGTCCATTTTTCATTAAAATGAAACAGTAACTCGTATGAATGCGATGCCGCAATTTCGTCTTCTTCTAACACGGCAATAATTCCCAGTCCAACATGCGCTGTAAAGTATCGTTGTCGCGTAACATAGTGCTGCACAACGGTTTTTGCGGCCAGTTTGCCTTGGGCAAGGTATTCAGTGCTATCGGCAATACGCGAGATAATCGGCAGCGTAGTTGAGAGTATGAGGTACTCCAGGCTCGAGCTTGGCGGGGTGCTTTCCATGATCTCGATGAGGCTGTTGATATACCGTTCTCCAATTTCGAAATTTCCCGTGGAATATTCGATAAGTGCCCTTTGTGCCAAAGACATCGGTTCATTCGGGGAATCCGCAAGTAGCTTATTGCTCGAACCTCTGGCCGCTTCCCATTCGCCCAACAATTCAAGAGAGAAAATCTTGAAAAAATAGGCCATGTCAATCAGATATCGATGTCGAATCTTTTCCGCGGTCGAGAGCAAAGGATCGATATGTTGTCGATAGAGTTCTACATCGCCTCGATAGAAGGCGGTCATTAGAATCGCTCTTCTGGCAACTCCCTCGACGAACGGCGCATTCTCCTGCTTGGCTAGCTCAACGGCTTTTATTCCGTTGCTTAGCGCTTCCTCATGAAGGTCAAACCTGACGAATACGTCGGCGGAGGATGCCAGCACCTCGGCCTCGAGTGAGACATCGTTCATACTCCGCGCTATGACCAGCGCCTTATCAAATGCGTCTCTCGCCTGTTCTAAGTCGCCTCTCTCGACTCCCACTGCCATACCATATCGGACGAGGATGCGCCCTGCTTCAGGGTTGTCAGATCCGACGAAATTGACGGCCCGTTCCAATAGTCTCCATACGTTCGTGATTCCTTCCGACTCTCTGACATGGTGTCCAGCTACAGCCAAAACCCTTTCGAGGTTATTGGATTCTATGTAGTAATCAAGCGCTCGACCAAGGTTGTCGGTGGCGACTGTCATCTGAGCCCGGCCGAATATCGCGGATTGGGCCCGTCCAACGCCAAACAAAACGGCAGCCTTCCGGTCGTCCATTGGCTCCATTTTCAAAGCATCTTCCGCCCGTTGAAAATATACCAGGGCATCTTCATAGGCAAAATTCCCTAAAGCGCGCTCGCCTGCCAGTAGCGAATACCGCACCAGCTTCTCCGTTCCCAACACCGCCTCGGCCTGGGCGAAGTGGTGGGCCAGCTCGGCGGCGTGGGAGTCGGCGTCTTCACCGTACATGGCTTCCAGCGTTTCGGCGATGCGGGCGTGCAGACGGACGCGGCGGGTCAGAGACAGCTCGTCGATTAAGGTCTCCTGCATCAAGGCGTGGGTGAACTGGTACTGGCCCATGGCGTTGGGCAGCTCCTCGATGAGCCTGGCGGTCAGGGCCTCCTCCAGCACGTCCAGCACCATGTCCTGGGTCATGTCGTCGATGAGCCTGTCCAGCTGTTTCAGCGTGAACTCCCGGCCCACGACAGCGGCCACGGTCAGCGTCTCGTTGCAGCGCTCCGACAGCCGGTTCAGCCGTCTTCCGATGACCTCCCGTACACCCTCGGGCACGCGTATCTCCCACGATTCACGGTCCCGCAGTCTATCTTGGGTAAGCTCGCCCTCCTGCACCAAGAGCCGCACGACCTCGGTCACGAACAGCGGGTTGCCCTCGGTCTGGGTATGCACGGCACTGACCAGCGTGGCCGGCGGCGCAATGCCCGACGTCACCTCGATGAACCTGGCGACGTCGTTCTGTGTGAACCCCCTCAGCAGAACACGCTCGAAGAGACGCTCCCTGGTAAGCTCGCCCAGGGTCTCGGCCAACGGGTGCTGGCGGTTTAGCTCGACGTCACGATAGGCGCCGACCAGCAATATCCGTGAGCTAGCAAACTCCCGGGTGATGAACTGCAGCAGCATCAGACTTGGCGTGTCCGACCAGTGCAGGTCGTCCAGCACCAGCATGATGGGCTTCCTCTGGCTCGCCGTCTTCAGGAAGGCGGTTATGGAGTCGAAGAGCCTGAAGCGGGCCTGCTCCGGGCTGTCGAGCTGAGGCGGCGCGTCCAGGTCGGGCAGCTTCGTCTTTATATCGGAGACTATCTCGGCGATGTCGGCGGCGCCTGAGCCCATCTCGGTGCGAAGCTGGTCGGGGTCGGTGTCTCGGACGTAGGAGCGCATGGCCTGGACCCAGGGCCAGTACGGCGGCACGCCCTGCTCCTCGTAGCAGCGGCCCCACAGCACCTGGCAGCCGCGCAGCCCGGCGTAGGTCGCCAGCTCCTGGGCGGTGCGGGTCTTGCCTATTCCAGGCTCGCCCACGAGAGTCACCATTCGCCCTCTGCCCGACAGGGTATCCTCCAGGGCGGCCTTTAGCTGGTCCATCTCGGCCTGCCGGCCCACAAAGACGTCGTCGGCTAATCCTTCCAGTACATTGGCATGGTCAAATGGCTGCTCCTGGGACCGCGTGGATGTCGACAAATCAATGGCTTCCAACGTCAATCGAACAGCCTCGGCATTTTCAGGACGGTCGTCTGGGTTCTTGGATAGCAGCCGCATAATGAGGGTTTCAAGGGGTCTTGGGCAGTCGGAACAGTGCCACGTAGGGGCCACGGCCTTTGTGTTGATGTGCTGGCCTATGATTGCAATGTTATCGTCCCCCAGGAACGGCGGCCGACCGGCAACCATCTCATAAAGCATTGCGCCCAGGGAATAGAGGTCGGCTTTTGGCGTGACCTCTCCCCCGATGGCTTGCTCCGGGGGCATATAGCTTACGGTGCCCACCATCATGCCCTGTTGCGTGAGCCTGCTCCTGTCGGTGGCCACCGCCAGTCCAAAGTCGCCTAGCTTGGCGGTGCCGTCAGCGGTAAGCCATACGTTACCCGGCTTCAGGTCGCGGTGGATGATGCCGCGGCTGTGGGAGAATTCGAGACCACGACAAATCTCCACGGCGATCTTAATGGCCTGCTCAAGAGGAAGCTTGTGGTCTGTGGCTTTATCTATCAGTCCCTCAACGTCGCCGCCGGCCAGGAGCTCGATGACCATATAGGGCTGGCCCTCGTGATCTCCCAGGTCCAGCACGGTGACAATGTGAGGGTGGGAGCCCAGCCTGCCCATGGCCTGGGCTTCTCGGGTGATGCGCTCCCTGCCAACGTCGTCCAGACCCTCCAATTTGATGAGGGCGAAGGCGATGTCCCTGTCCAACAGCTCGTCGTGCGCCAGGTAAACTTTTTTCTTTCCGCCTTCTCCCAAGAAGCGTTTGACTACGTAGCGACCTTCGGCAAAAGAAGTGGA
>JADFQF010000289.1 GCA_022561955.1 Chloroflexota bacterium
TGCCGCCTCGGGGCCCGCGCAGGGTCTTGTGAGTGGTGGTCGTGACGATCTGGGCGGAGGGCACGGGAGAGGGGTGCTCTCCGGCCGCAACGAGACCCGCGATGTGGGCCATGTCCACCATGAGCTCGGCGCCCACCTCGTCGGCGATCTCTCGAAACCTGGGGAAGTCGATTATTCGGGTATAGGCCGTCGCCCCCGTCACGATTAGCTTGGGGCGATGCTCCTTGGCCAGGCGCTCGACCTCGTCGTAGTCGATGAGCTCCAGCTCGCGGTCGACGCCGTAGGGCACGAAGTTGTAGAGCTTCGCCGAGAAGTTGACGGAGGCGCCGTGGGTCAGGTGGCCTCCCTGGTCGAGGCTCATGCCCATGACGGTGTCGCCGGGGGTGATCGTCGCGAAGTAGGCCGCCATGTTGGCCTGCGCGCCGCTGTGGGGCTGGACGTTCACGTGCTCGGCATCGAAGAGCTGCTTGCCGCGCTGGATGGCAATCGTCTCGACAACGTCCACGAACTCGCAGCCGCCGTAGTACCTGCGGCCGGGATATCCCTCCGCGTACTTGTTCGTGAGGACCGACCCCTGCGCCTCCAGGACGGCCTTGCTGGCGTAGTTTTCGGACGCTATGAGGTTTATGTTGTCGCGCTGCCTCTGTATCTCATGCTGGATAGCTCGTCCGATTTCCGGGTCCTGGTCCATCAACGCGGCCATATCCGTCCTCCAAGAAAGCTAAGGGCAAAAAAGCTGGGGGCCCCAACCAGGCGGCGGGGCCCCTTCATGCCATCGGTGTCCGTTAGGAAAGCTCTGGTTCTATGATCCCGTAGTCGCCGTCATGCCTTCGGTAGACGACATTGTACTCGTTGCTGTCCAGGTTGCGGAAGAGGAAGAAATCGTGACTGAGCAGCTCCATCTCGGAGACCGCGTCATCGACGGTCATGGGCTTCATGGGGAACCGCTTCGTGCGTACCACCTTGCCGAAATCGGTTAGAAACTCCTCGTCGTCTTCCTCGTCCTCATCGAGGGCGGGCAGCTGGGCCTCGACGAGGGCATCCTGAATACGGGCCGCTTTCTTCGCCTTGGAGCTTCGATAGACTTTGCCCTTGTATCGCCTTATCTGACGGTCCATCACGTCGGTAACGGCGTCGATGGCCGCGAAGAGATTCAGGCCCGCCTCTTGCCCCCTGAGTATCGCGCCGCCGGTCTTCAGCGTAAGCTGTGCGATTATCCGGTCCGGCTGCTCCCGCGCCGCCGTCCGCGATATCTCCAGCTTGGCATCGGAGATCGATTTCAGGTGCCGCTCCAGGCGGGAGAACCTCTTGTGGATGTACGCCTCCGTCTCGGCGTTAAGGTCCAGGTTCTTCGCATAGATCTTGATGTCCATACCTTCTACCTCCTCAGCTAAGACTTGACGATTATCGGCCAATTCCCAACGATTAAAGATAGCAACCCGTCCTGACTCCAATTGTATGGCTTATCGAAACGCACTTTCAAGCGTCTCACGGCTAGAGGCCTAACGACCGCGGAGAGGCGAAGGAAAAGAAGCCGCTGGCCCGCAAATCCTGAAGAGCCGGACGCGCCGAGAGTTGCTGGATTTACCTCGAAGAGTGGAATTCCACACCTGTGCGTCGCGGCATAGATGGACGTAAGGGTTAATTTTGAAGTATCCTATTGTCATGCGAAATTCAGGAATTGCCGCAGACGAAGTTGGGGGAGCGTCTCCGGGCCCATTGGGCCCCTTGATGTGTAGTTTTCACCCCGGCGTTACGTCATGTATGTGCTCCATGGACATGCGGTCGTAGGCATCTCGGGGTGAAAGAGCGTACGGAGTGAGATGAAAAGAGGAGTTCTAGCGCGGTTCAAGGAATACCTCCCCGTCACGGACAACACTCCGATGTTTTCCCTTGGCGAAGGCGATACTCCTCTGGTGAAGTCCCGCTACATCGGCGGAGAAGTAGGGTGTGAAGAGCTCTACTTCAAGCTGGAAGGCTGCAACCCGACGGGCTCGTTCAAAGACAGGGGCATGGTTGTCGCGGTCGCCAAGGCCATCGAGGAAGGCGGCACACGCCTAGTCTGCGCCTCCACAGGCAACACGAGCGCCTCCGCGGCGGCATACGGCGCCTACTGCGGCATCCCCACTACCGTGTTCGTTCCCAATGAAAATGTGGCCGCTGGGAAGCTGGCTCAAGCCATAACCTACGGCGCCCATATTTTGCGGATAAAGGGCAATTTCGATGTGGCGTTTCGCCTGGTCGTGGAGCTAACGAAAAAGCATCCTTTGGTGCTGGTGAATTCGCTGAACCCGTACAGGCTGGAAGGCCAGAAGACGGCAGCCTTTGAGATAATCGAGGAATTGGAGTCGGCGCCGGACTACGTGTTCATTCCCGTGGGCAACGCCGGCAACATCAGCGCCTACTGGATGGGGTTCAAGCAGGCCCATCAGATGGAGTGGACCTCGAGCACGCCAAAGATGATGGGATTCGAGGCCGAGGGAGCAGCGGCCATCGTAAAGGGCGCGCCCATCGAAGAGCCCGAGACCATTGCGTCGGGGATTCGCGTGGGAAACCCCGCGAACTGGGACAAGTCTCTCATCGCGCGGGACGAGTCCGGCGGGGCCATAGACTCCGTGACGGATGACGAGATAATGGAGGCCTACGAGCTCATGGCGAGACGGGAAGGGATTTTCTGCGAGCCGGCCTCGGCGGCCTCCGTGGCGGGGCTCTTGAAGCTCTCTCGCGGTGGTCTGCATCTAAATGGTGGCAAGGTTGTCTGCATTATCACCGGGACCGGCCTGAAGGACCCCGATATCGCCTACTCACTGGAGCCCGTGGCCATGGACGAGTACCCTGCAGAGCTCTCGGCCGTGGAAAAGGCCCTGGACCTTGCCTAAGGGGTTCTGCAAGCAGTGTCCACGGTCCGGCCGCCGCGTATTCCTAGACATAAAAAGGAATTATATTTGATGGATGAGGAGAAGATAAAAAAGGCGGTTTCCTCCATCATCGAGGCAATAGGAGAGGATGCCGAGAGAGAACCCTGATATTTTTCGAAACACAGGGTCGTCTGCCCTGAAGTAAAACCCTCTCTCGTCACTGTGAATCCACCATTCGTAGCCGATGACCGATGTTGGATGCTCGAGTTGCAACAGAATGTAATGGACAAGACCGAAGTTGTTGCACATGGCAACAAAGTGGTCCTTGGAGACAGTTGGTTTGTCGCGGCTTTTGACGGCAAGATATATGTCTTGCCCCTCGCCACACTCGCTTGGGAACTCCGCGGTCAACTCATGATACACGCTTGGTGCGTTGTTCATGCGGAA
>JADFQF010000290.1 GCA_022561955.1 Chloroflexota bacterium
GTTCGTGGTGAGCTTGTCGAACCATCGCGCATCAACGAACGAGGCTCTCGGTGGGCATGACGCCAAAGCGCAGGCATTAGTGTTTGGGAGATAGCAAAAAATGGGTAAGCTAGACGGAAAGGTCGCTCTAATAAGCGGCGGAGCTCGTGGACAGGGCGCGGCAGAGGTCATGCTGTTCGTGGAAGAGGGGGCCAGGGTCGTCTTCGGCGACGTGCGCGACGACGAAGGCAAGCAGATCGAGGCAAAGGTCCAGGAAGCTGGAGGCGACGCCGTTTACCTTCACCTCGACGTCACCAGCGAAGAGGACTGGATAAGGGCCGTCGATAGGGCCTCGATTGATTTCGGCAGGCTGGACATTCTGGTCAACAACGCGGGAATTGTTATTCCCAAGGCCGCCATCGAAGACCGCACCGCCGACGAGTGGGACATGGTGATGAACGTCAACGCCAAGGGCGTCTTTTTGGGCGTCAAGCACGCCATTCCGGCGATGCGAAAGGCCGGCGGCGGCTCCATCGTCAACATATCGTCGGTCGCGGGCATCGGACAGAGCTTGCATCAGGAGCCCGCCTACGCAGCCAGCAAGGGGGCGGTCCGCATCTTCACCAAGGTTACGGCGACTCAACACGCGGCGGACAACATCAGGTGCAACTCGGTCCACCCCGGGCCCATAGATACGGCGATGCTCCACGAGGCCATGTCGGATCCGGAAGTGTTGACCAACAGGCTTACGAGGGTGCCCATGGGCAGATTGGGAACGGCCGAGGAGGTGAGCAAGGCGGTGCTTTTCCTGGCGTCGGACGACTCGTCCTACATAACCGGCACGGAGCTCATAGTCGACGGCGGGGCGATCGCCATGTGATTTTTCTTTCTCAAATGAGCGGGGTATACCTGTCCCACCATACGCAACAAATTAGTATTTCCATTTCTGAAGCCAAATAAACGAGGAAGACATGCTGGAGAGATTCAAGCCGAGGGCCGAAGATTCTGAGCGCGTGGATGTAGAATCCCTGCGTGAGGTGGTGCAGGCGATCTTTGAGAAGATGGGAACATCGTCGGACGATGCGGCGGAGGCGGCGGACGTTCTCGTCAACACCGACCTGCGCGGCGTGGAGACCCACGGCGTGTCCAACATGCTGCGGGCCTACGTAAACCAGTTCACGAGCCACAAGGTGAACCCGCGCCCCAACATGAAGATCGAGCGCGAGTCGCCGGGCACGGCCGTCATCAACGGCGACCTGGGCCTGGGGCTGATACTGGGTCGGCGGGCCATGGAGATGGCCATCGAGAAGGCGAAGACAGTCGGCGTCGGCATAGTCACCATGAACAACAGCGGACACCTGGGCGCCGTCGGCCACTTCTCCATGATCGCGGCGCAGAACGACATGGTCGGCATGTGCGCGACCGCAGCCGGCACGGGCGTGCTTCCGACCTTCGCGGCCGAACCCCGTTTCGGCACCAACCCTATCTCGATAGCGGCGCCGGCCAAGAATGAGCCGCCGCTGCTGTTCGACGCCGCGACGTCTCAGATCGCCGGCAACAAGTTCAACCTGGCGCGAAGGGTCGGCTCCGATCTGCTGCCGGGCTGGATCGCCGACAAGGACGGCACGCCGATCATGGAGGAGACGCCGGTGCCCGAGGAGGGCTGGTACGGCCAGCTCCTGCCCATGGGCGGCACCAGGGAGATGGGCTCCCACAAGGGCTACGGCATGATGCTCATGGTCGAGGTGCTGGGCGCGTTTCTGTCCGGCTCGGTGCCGGGGATGTTCGACACGGAGGACTTCGAGAGCGGCTACAAACACTACTTCGCGGCATACAACATATCGGCGTTCACCGACCCCGACGCCTTCAAAGAGAAGATGGACCGCATGTTGAAGATGCTCCGCGAGACTAAGCCGGCCAAGGGCCACGACCGCGTGCTGTATCCGGGCCTGCCGGAGGCCGAGGAGACCGCGGACCGCACGGCGAACGGCATACCGCTGCACAAGGAGGTCCTGGAGTGGTTCGACGGCATGGTCGGCGAGCTCGGCGTCCCGGAGCTGAAGAAGTTCGGAAGCTGAGGAGGGCGTCACCCCCTCTTAGCTCTCCCCCGCACGCGGGGGCGAGAACAGAATCCCTTCCCCCCTTGGGGGAAGGTTAGGATGGGGGTGTAACACATCAGAGAAAAGCCGACGCCCACATTATTCCAGGAGCAGAAATGGCTGAAAAAACTAAGGTATTGATAACTGGGTCCGGAGGAAAGATCGGGACCGTCATCCGCGAGACTCTGAGCGAAAAGTACGAGTTCAGCGGAGTGGACCGCGTGACCGTGCCCGGCATGGACTCGCTGGCGGCCGACCTTACGAATTTCAACGGCATGACGCCCGCGTTCGAAGGCAAGGACGTAGTGGTGCACCTGGCCGCCGAGCCTCGTCATACGCCGGACATCGGCTGGGACATACTCATGCCCGACAACGTCGTCGCAACGGCCAACGTCTTCGAGGCCGCTCGTCTGGGCGGTGCCAGGCGCGTCGTGTTCTTTAGCTCGATGCACGTCGACGGCAAGTACGAGCTGGACAGCCCTTATGCGGAGATCGCGGCGGGCAACTACCAGGGCATCGATCCCGGAGACGTGGACCTTGTCAGCCACGAGTGGCCGGACCGTCCCGACGGACCGTACGCCGTCAGCAAGATCTTTGGAGAGGCGTTAGGTCGTTACTATGCCGAGGAATACGGCATGTCGGTCATCTGCATTCGGCTGGGCACGTCCTCTCGCGACGACAGGCCCGGCGATGACGCGCGCAGCTATATGAGCTGGTTCAGCCACCGTGACCTGACGACGATGGTGGACCGTTGCATCGAGGCCGAGGGCATCAACTACGACATCTTCTTCGGCGCGTCGGACAACAAGTGGAAGATCTACGACACGCCGCGTGCATGGCGCGTGCTCGGCTTTCAGCCCCAGGACAACGCCGAGAGCTTTCGGCGGTAGGCTGCCGGTCTAGTCCTCAAAACTCATGGGGTGTGTCCCCTACCCCCAAAATGCGTCTATGACGAATATGCGAGACGCCTCGACGACGGCTTCGCAGACTACGCTCAGGAGCTCGGGAGAGGTGGCGTTCCGCGGCAGGTCCTCGGGCGTATGAAACAGGCGGAAGCCGCCAAGGAAGGATAGCAGAGGCATGCCCAGGCTTATCCATTCGCCGCCTTCGCCCCCGTATAGCGGCGGGTCCGACTCGAATGCAAACTCACCTTGGGCGGCGGCTCGGTGCATTTCTCGAGCGACCTCACCCGTAGTGGACGTTAGAGCACTTCTGGTCG
>JADFQF010000291.1 GCA_022561955.1 Chloroflexota bacterium
CCCGGTACACGAGGTCGCGTCGGCCAGGAGATTGCAATGGTGCTCACGGGCCGGTGGCCCAGGACCTGCGTGAACCCTTCGGTCCTGGATAAGACCGACCTCCAGCGCTGGCAGCCCTACTCGATGGGCAGGGGACCGGGGGCCTAGCGAGGCACGATCTCAAGAACTCGAGCGAGGGGCGGGCGGCAAGCCTGCCCCTTTTTACGTGGCCGCGGCGGATTCGACGTGAGCCGGCTTTCGAGGCGGCCTCGCGGCAAGGATGAGGACGATAGTCATGGTCCCCAGCACGGCGTAGGTCGTGAAGGCGACGCCGTAGCTTCCGGTGATATCAAAGATCGCGCCCGACAACACGGCGCCAATGGCCTGCCCCAGCGACGTAAACGGCTCCGTCACGCCGCGTATTGCGCCCAGGGAGCCGCGCCCGAAGTAGTTGGCGAAGGCTACGGGCGGGACGATGATCAGGCCCCCCAGCGCAAAGCCGAACATCGACGCATATAGCAAGGCTTCGGACACGCTGTCTGCCGTCGCGAACAGGCCCGAAGTGACGGCCATCAACAAAGCAACGCCCGCCAATACCTTGCGAACGTGTATCTTATCGAGGAGCCAGCCCCACGCGACGCTGCCTATTCCCAGAAATATGGCATTCATGCTGACCGAAATCGCGGCGATCGTCGCTCCAAGCCCCTGGTCGCGGAAGTAGGCTGCCTGGTGGATGTTTATGCCGGACTGGAGTAGGAAGAGTATCCCCGTACTCAGCGCGAGCATCCACAGGGCCCGTGTTCGCATCGCCTCTCGAAGTGTCCATGCCTCCTCGGTGCGCTGCGCAGCCTCATTGGGGTCATGCGCCTCGTCGTCCGCCCTGTCGCCGTCGGGACTCAACCCCACGTCCTCCGGCCTCTGGATGATCAGCAGGGCGACGGGCCCCAGCGCAACCGCCAAGACGATAACGCCGAGAACGACCCAGGCACTTCGGTAGCCGCTCGCCTGAATCACCAGACCGGCGATGAGCGGGAACAGCACCATACCGGTCGAATGGAACAGTCCAAGCAGCCCGGATGCGCGGCCCCTCAGCCTGACGAACCAGCGGGATACTACAACCGAGGCGCCGATCTGGATAGGGCTGGCGAACATGACGCGCCCGGCGCTATAGGCTATGTAGAACGCGATGGGGACTGTCGCCCAGCCAAGGGAGATCGTGGAGAGGCCCAGTATCAGGATACTCGCCAGCAGCACCACGCGAACGCCGTACCGGTCGGAGAGCCATCCGACGACCGGAGACGCTCCCGTCGCCAAGAGTCCTCCCGCGCCGGCAGCCCCAGCAATTAACGTTCGGCTCCAGCCCAGGTCTTGGGTCATCGGGTATATGAAGACGGCAAGGGTCAGGCTCGCTGCGGCGTTTCGCGCGAACATCGAGGACCCTGCCGCGAACAGGATCACCCACCCGTAGTAAAACGGAGTCCTTCTGGCTAATCGGCTCCCGACCTGCAATCGGGTCCCCTCTGGTAGTGGATTCCTTGGCCCGGCCTGAGGAAAATACCTTCGGCACGTGGCCGCAGGGGATGCTATCATCTGCTCACGCGAGCGTCAACGAAAAACAGGGGTGAATGCCTTGGAAGGCGCGATACTCAAGAGTTTGATCTCTGAGCTTCTCGGCATAGACGACATGCTGCTGGTGATCGACTCGGGCGGAGCGGTGGCGGAGATGTACGCCAGGGACATACAATCGACCGAATTCTCCGGCCAATGGAGCATGATCGAGAGCGGGGACTGGCATATGCACCTGGACCTGGCGACGGTCAGCGCCGTGCAGTTCGTCGACAATGCCGACCACGGTCACGATATGATGCCGAAGGTGTACTACGCGCGACTCTCGGCCGCCGACGGTACGACCCTCGTCCGCTTCTACTTCCCCAATCCGTGGCTGGACGACAGCGAGAGCCCAACAGAGTTCCAACCTGAGCGGCTGAGGGCGTTTGAAGAGCTTCGCGATAGATACGTGGGTAAAGACGGCATTACGTCCGTAGAGCTCCCCGAACAGGTTGCCGGTTAGGGCGACAAATACTCAGGAGGCTCAAATGACCAGTCCCTTGGAAGGCGTGCGAATACTGGACCTGACACAGGTCCAGGCGGGCCCGTCGTGTACGCAGCTGCTGGCCTGGCTCGGCGCGGACGTCATCAAGATCGAGGAGCCGGGCGTCGGCGACCGCACTCGCTGGGAGCGCGCCAAGGACCCGGATGTCGACAGCTTCTATTTCCTGGTATTCAACGCCAACAAGCGCAGCCTCACGCTGAATCTAAAGACGGACGAGGGCCGGGGGATATTTTCAGACCTCGTGAAGGTCTCGGATATCGTCGTGGAGAACTTCGGGCCCGGCCGCATGGAGTCTTTCGGCCTCGGGTACGACAAGCTGAAGGAGACGAACCCAAAGATCGTATATGCCACCATCAAGGGATTCGGCACCTACGGGCCGTACTCGGGCTTCAAGAGCTTCGAGCACATCGCCCAGGCCATGGGCGGCGCCATGAGCGCCAATGGCGAGAGGGACGGTGAGCCCCTCTTCGTCGCGCCGGGAGTGGGCGACTCGGGAACCGGCCTGCACTGCGCCATCGGCATGCTTGCCGCGTTGAGGCAGCGAGACATGACGGGTGAAAGCCAGTTCGTGGAGGTGTCCATGCAAGACGCCGTCGTAAACCTGATGAGAATCCGCACCATGGATACGCTGAATTCCAATGAGCCCGTCGTGAGGTCGGGAAACAGGGCGTGGGGCGGCGCTTCCTTCGTATACCCCTGCCGTCCGGGCGGCCCTGACGACTACGTCGCCCTCTACCTTCAGGGCGACGCCTGGGACTCCATGCTCGCCCTCATGGGACGAGCGGACCTCATCGGCGACGAGCGATATGCCACGGACGATCTGAGAAAGGAGCGAGGCCCGGAGATAGAGAAGATCGTCTCCGGTTGGACCAAGACGAAGACAAAGTTCGAGATCCTGAAAGAGGTGACGGACCTGGGAATACCCTGCGGCGCGGTGCAAGATACCCTGGAGGTCTTGCACGACCCGCACCTCAGGGCCAGGGAGATGGTTGTAAGCCTGGACGATCCAGTTCGCGGAGAGCACCTGGCGCTGGGCTGTCCGATAAAAATAAGGTCCAACAAGGTAGAAATCGAGCCCCCGCCGCTGCTGGGACAGCACTCCAAAGAGGTGCTGGCGGAGCTTCTGGATATGAAGGAAAACGACCTGGCGGAGCTGGAAGCCAGAGGGGTGATCTAGGGCCCGATTTCCGACGGTTTAGCC
>JADFQF010000292.1 GCA_022561955.1 Chloroflexota bacterium
CGACCCCGGTTATTGGGGGTGCGTCGTCGTGAAGTGCGAGTTCAAGAGCAAAGAGCTGGCCGGCTTGACCCTGCACCCCATCGTCCTGGGCCACGACGCTCCCAGAGCGCAGCGCGGACGTCCCATGGCGGCGGGGCCGGACGATGGCCGGAAGGCGCTCGAACGCCTGCAGCGGCTGTCGAAGCCATACGGCACGGAGATTCAGGTCGATAAGGGCGTAGGATACGTCAAACCCTGACGCCCTCTCCAGTCCCACGGAGTGCAGGCGAGACTCAGGTTGCGGAAATTAGCTATATCAAGGGATGGTTCGACAAGCTCCCCGAAGAATCGGGGTCCGAAGATATTCCTTACAAGGAGTCGGACACCACGAACGGAGAGGGTTCTTTTTGCCCGTTCGTCCTGTCCGGCTTCCTAATTCGAATATCTCCGGACTCCGCCGCTGCGGAGAGCGTGTCGAAGGATGCTCCATTCAGGATGGACGTTATGAGATAGTTACTTATTAGCGCCTCGGCCCTAAGACTCCGGATAGGCCATGATCATGGAGGCGATGTCGTAGCTAAAGACGACCTCCTCGCTATCCACCTGTAGAATCAGCACGCCTCGCGCGGGCGCGGCCTCCTTGACGGTTATCTTCTGTCCAGGGAGGATATGGTGCCTCACCAGGTATTCCAGCAGGTCCTGATCGTCCTCCGGCACATTGTCGATGATGAGCTTCTGGCCCGTTGTGGCACTGTCCAGGGAGGCGCTGCCGTTGTTGGGGACGTAGGCGCTGCCGGGTATAGGATGCCCGAAGGGACACGTCGTAGGCGCCCCCAGGCGCTGCGCGATCTTCTTCTCCAGATCCGCCGATATGGCGTGCTCCAGTAGATGCGCCTCTATGTGGGCCCGTTGAAGATCGATTCCCAGCAGGTCCACGACGAGCCTCTCGGCAAGCCTGTGTTTCCGCACGATCATCTCTGCTGCCTGCCGCCCCTTTTTCGTCAGCACGATATCCTTATCGGGCCCGCTCTCCGCCAGCCCTTCGCGGGCCATCCTGCGGATCATGCCGCCCACGGAGGGTAGGGAAGTGCCAACCCCCTCGTTCACCGGCAGCATCTTCAATTGCTCGGCCAGCTGGCTGGGTGTCACGCGGAAATCGCGTTCCTCGAGTCGGAAGATGGTAAGTAGATAGTTCTCCGTGGCCATGGAGAGACGGGCGCCCTCAGTGGCGGATTTTTGCGATCGAGAAGATGGTGGGCTCATTTTGCTCGGTTATCCAGAGGGTTGAGAGGCTTGCTTCGGTATTATACACGGAAAGGCAATATGGCCCTCGCTGCGATCCCAGGCCCGTGCCGATGGGTATCGTGCCCTACGGGTCCCCAATCGGCACAGGGAAGCCGTCTGTAAACCAAAAAGCCCTCAGATCTTGAGGGCTTTTTAGTTCTCGCGAATGTCGAAGTCTATCGCTTGGTGTACTGCTGCGCCTTCCGGGCCCGCTTCAGTCCGTACTTCTTGCTCTCCTTCTCCCTGGAGTCCCTGGTGAGAAGTCCGGCCTTCTTCAGTGTCGGCCTCAGACTCGGGTCCGCCACGAGCAGCGCCCTGGAGATGCCGTGCCTGAGCGCGCCGGCCTGGCCCACGACGCCTCCGCCGGTCACCTTGGCCACTACCCGGAACTGGCTGCCCGTATTAGTTACCTTGAACGGCTCCGTGATGTGCCTCTGCCATGTTTCCCAGGGGAAGGCCTCTTCCACGGGCTTGCCGTTCACGACGATCGGGCCGTTCTCCATGAATAATCTGACCAATGCCACGGCGGTCTTTCGTCTGCCGATGGCGTAGTAGTACTGTTGGGTTGTCACTTAGGCCTCCTGCTCGTCTTGGCCCGGATGCGACGCAACGGCGTCTTCCTGAGCCCTCTGGCTTCCCTTGATCTGGGCTTCGTGGGGATGGTCCGGGCCTGCGTACACCTTGAGCCGCAGGAGCATTCTACGCCCCAGCCCACTCTTGGGCAACATGCCCTTTACGGCGTGCTGGATCACTCTGATCGGCGTCTTGTCCAATACCTGCGCCAACGTACGCTCCGTCAGCCCCCCGTGATAGCCACTGTGCCGATAGTACATTTTCTGCTGGAGCTTCTTGCCGGTGACGTGTATCTTCTCCGCGTTCACCACCACGACAAAGTCGCCCGTGTTCATGTGCGGCACGTAAATGGGCTTATGCTTGCCCTGCAGCAGGACGGCGATCTCCGTCGAGACCCTGCCCAGGGTCTTCCCGTCTGCGTCGACAACGTGCCACATGGGTTTGAGCTCAGACGCCCGCGTCTGATACGGTTTCGATCCTGTTACCATTTCTACTCACCAACCTTGGGAGGAAAGTCCGGGTAGGTCACCTTCATCAGGCAAAGCCCCTGCGGCGGCAACGAATGCGCCACCGCTTCGCCGCACTTTCCAGCTACGATTTTTTCGAAATCAGATATCTTTATTCTGCCCCTGCCTACATCCAGCAGTGCTCCCGCCATTCGGCGTACCTGATGAGGCAGGAACGCATTGCCAACAAAATCAAACTTCAGTATATTCTCGTCTTCGATAATCGAGGCCGCATCGATACGCCTGATAGTGCTCGCGCCCTCGTGCTCCAGCGGGCCTGCGAACCTTCGGAAGTCGTGCTCGCCCTCCAACATGCGTGCGGCCTCCCGCATGGATGGGACATCGAGCGTTTCCTGAACCATGCAGGCCTGCCTTTGCATCAGCGGCGAGGGAGTCGGGCTCCTCACGACCGTGTATCGGTACGTTCGGCTGACGGCATGCCGCCTGGGGTCGAAGTCGTCTCCGACGCGGTGCGCCTGCCTGACTGCGATGTCGTCGGGCAGGTAGTGGTTCATGGCCTTCACGAACGTCTCGGGCGAGTGCTCGGACTCCGTGTCGAAGGCCACGACCTGACCCCTGGCGTGGACGCCGGCGTCCGTTCTTCCCGCACCCTTGACCCTGACGAGTTCCCCCGTCAGATTCCCTATGGCTTTTTCGATCTCCTCCTGTATCGAGGGGGCGTTGGCCTGGAACTGGAACCCGTGGTAGGCAGTCCCCTCGTACTCAACTATTAAGGCCAGCCGCATTTCGCACGACCATGCGCTACGGCATCAGCTCTATGACGGCCATGGGAGCCGCGTCCCCTTTTCTGGGGCCCAGCTTGACCATTCTGGTGTAGCCGCCCGGGCGGTCTTCATATCGCGTGGCAAGCTCGTCGAACAGCTTCTTCACGACGTTCTTGTCGCTAAGGAAGGCGCTCGCCTG
>JADFQF010000293.1 GCA_022561955.1 Chloroflexota bacterium
GGTGGGACGTCTGGTCTCCTGGTCGTCCAGCGACCCGGCGGTGGCGTCCGTCGCCGAGGATTCAGGCTTCGTACAGGCGTTGGCACCGGGTACGGCGGTTATCACCGCCACGCTTCAGAACGAGGACTTCGAGCCCCAGAGCGCTACCGTGACCATACTGCCGACTGTCGTGTCCACAGACTGCCTGAGATACGACCCCGATGCCTTGAGATTTGGAGTCTCCAGGGACGCAAAGCTGGTCATAACGGACGGCGAAGTAGATGTCATTACCCTCAGGGCCGAGGATAGCCAGGTCGATGCCATGAACCTTGCCGTCAGGCACAACGGCCGCTGCTTCATCGGTCGAAGCGCCACGACGGGCGAGGTATTGAGCTCCGAGGTCGAGTTTTGGATCGGCAGCTCCGGCATCGAGTCCGACGAGCTTATGGCGACGGAATGCCTCCCCTACAACCCCTCTAACGTGGAGCTGAGGAACACGGCCTCCGGGGACTGGATTCTGACCGACGGCGCCTCATTGCTCGTCGAGTTGGACAGCCAGGAGGACGCCCAGGCGGCCCTGATTCTCGTCGGCCGTCACTCCAGCAAATGCTACATCGACCTTTCCGTGAATGAAGCGAACCAGGTCACTTACTATCTGGCGCAGTACTGGGAGTAGCGTTTTCCGGGGCAGCCGAGCTTGTAAGGCATGGTGCGTTCAGGCGTGCCGCCCCCAGAGAACCACGGCAGCGGCCTACGCCTCGGTCATTCTTACGGATTGCGTTCTAACGCGGCTGGACGACAGCACTCCCAGGTTAGCGCCCAGCTCCAATGCAGAGCGGATGGCCTCACGAGATGCGGGAACATCGGGCCTGCCGCCGTCCCACAGGCACCCGTAGTCGGCATCGCTGTAGATCAGGCCGTCGCCCGCCACGATGACGCCGGAGCCGTCCGGGCCATCAGGAGCCTGCGCAAAGAGGTAGTGTGCCGTGAACAACCGGTCACCTCTCTCAACGGAATCCAGCTGTTTTTCCAAGGCGTCGGCAAGGTCTATGAACGATTGTCGAAAGGGTGTTGAATCCTCTTCGGCCGCCCTGCAAGCCTCTCCGAATAAGACGCCGCCTCTGTCCAGGAAGGTCTTCAACACCTCGGTCCACTCGTCTGCCAGGGAAAACTTCTGGTGACCCGCAATCACTAGAAGGTCGCAGTCGGCAATCTCCTGGTTGAGGCTGATGGAGCCTTTGAATTCTGCAAAGAACGGTGTCGAATTATTTACGCTTCTTATCAGACTCATGACGCCGGGGGAGTGCGGTACATGCCCTTCTTCGGTCATCTCCAGGGGCACGACGCCAATCCTGAAGTATGCGATCGGACGAGGTCCGGAAAGCTGTCGATAGCGTAGGTCGATCTCGTTGGCGGTTGGATTCACCACGTTCAGGGAATCCGTTATGGTCGAGCCGTCGCCCGAAACGTCGATCCTGGCCAACTCGATGTACGAGTCTTCGGGGAGCTCGCGCCTCTCCTCCAGCCTATAGGCCTCTATGACCGAGTTCGAGGGACCTCCGTCCGAGTCGGAAGCGCCTCGGCCGTCTCCGGCAGGCACCTCCCTGTATTGGAGTATGAGGTACAGCATGCCTGGCTCGTTCGTCTGAAGCTGAAAGCGTTGGGCGTCGGCGACCACTACAGAGTGTCCCTCGCTGTCCAGGGCCATACCGGGGTTGATGACAATCGAGTTGTCCGGCGGGTCCCACGCGACGACTTCCAGACCAGACGTTATTCCGGGCCTGTGCATGGATATGTTGTGCCTGAGCTGATGGACCGTGTGGTAATCGTGGGCCGCGTTCCAGGCGGTCACGTCGACTACCATGCCTTCGCTGGCAACCAACCGGCGCACCTGCGCGTCCTGTAATTCTCTCCCGAGCATTGGACTCCTCCTAAGGAGATGATTTCAGCTTTTTGCTTCCCTGAATAATTGGCGGGCCAAATAATAATCGGCCTGGTCGGTTCGGCTAACCTTAGCTAGTCATCGAGTCCGACGATGTTAAGCCTGTACGCCGTATGGGCGGGCTTCTCCGCCTCGATAATTGCCTTGACCTGTTGCCTGCTAATCGAATCAGGGTCTTCGGCCCTTATCGTCACGGTGAAGACGTTGTTGGCTCCCGTCCCGAGCACCGTGTTGAGACCTAGCCTCGATGCTTCGCCGAGGGGAAAGCCTCCGAACTCCTCCGTGATCTCCGGCTCGACGCCGGTATAAACACGAAGATACTCACTCAATCCGCGCCGAGTGCCCCGCCATCGAAAAAGCTGTACGGCGGACCGCACGAGGGCGCGTCTGCGCTCGATCGGCCACGAATCGTCCATGGCGACGTTGACCCACGACGCGAGCCAGGGCAACAATTCCTCCGGCGTGGTATCGGGGTCGAAGTAGTATGCGAGGTTGTTGACGACGCTCTCTATCGGGCCAAGCACGCTCTCGAAGATCATGAGGAATCTCCCCATGAAGTCGCTGTCGGCGTAAATGGCCGGCAGATACCTGGTGTAAGAGCTCCGCTGAATGTGGGCCGTGCGTTCTCTTGTGGCGACTACCATTCCCGACTCCTTAGGTGCATGTCACTCTATGGGTGTACGAGCATACGACGCCGGTGCTTGGCACCGTCAACGTCTGCGTGGGTTCTCCCGGCTCCCCCGTCTCAGGGTTCACGGGAAACATTCTTATCTCCTCGATGAACTCGACGCCGGGCACCGGCTGTATCTGGGAGTAGAGCTCAGACGCGAAGACGCTGCGGCCGAAGGGCCATCCGTTGCCGTCCGTACCGCCGGAAACCGGGTGAATGAACTCGTACAGCCGATCTTCTACGTCCGCCCGAACGCGCTCCGGGTCCGCGCCCTGCCGGGCTCTTACGACGGCCTCCACCGAGACCCAGTGGTATTCGGGCTCCGAGACGATGAGCATCGTAGTGAGCAGCCTGCGCTCGTCCAGGTAGCTCCTCACCTGATCCATGAGCTCTCTGGGAACTCTGAGATCTTCGGGGGCGACCGTCCTGCCGGAAGAGGCCGGTATGGTCGGCACCAGCAGCACGCGCACGACGCCGGGAAGCGGGTCGCCTTCGGTGCCTACCTCCCTCGGCTGTATGCATCTGGCCCTGACCACCGAGGGCGACGCCTCCCTGGCGAGGTGCTCGAAGTCCTCCTCGGTGACAGCGCGGTTTCTGGTGCGCAGGGTCTGGGGCCCTCGCATCTTGGCGTACTCGATGCCCTCGGGGTCTACTCCTCCGCTGGCCACCC